>DATENK010000546.1:0-10155 GCA_035275085.1 Verrucomicrobiia bacterium
CTTTCTTCATCTGCAGTTCGAACAGCGTCGCGCCATCTGACTTGCGCGTCATCGACATCGATTGGTCCAGAACGATGATGATTTCGCGCGGGGAGGAACCGCCCAGCCACGTGGCACGCAACAAGGGCCGCGCGAGCGCCAGGATGAAAAACAAAAATACCGCGGTCCGCAGTAACAACAACAGCACATCGATCAAGCGCCATAGCCGCCGCCTGCGCGTGATTGCTTCCATCAAAAACCGCATCGCGCCCCAGGAGATTTTTTTCTGCTGGCGCTTGCTGAGCAGATGGATGATCAACGGGATGCTGACCAACGGCAGCGCGATCAGAAATGCCGGACTCAGGAAGTTCATCTCAGGTCTGCTTCAAGCGCGCCATGCGCCGTTTCAAGTAGTGCGCCAGCGCGACGCCCAGCGGTTTGTCCGTCGGGAGCGGTTGGTAATCGCACCCAGTCTCGCCACAAAGGTGTTTCAAGTCCCCCAAAAACTTGCGCACGTTCTCAAGGTAGTCGCTGCGGATCACGGCGGGGTCCAGGTCAATGCATCGACCATCGACTTCGAGACACTCAAAGCGGGACCAACCGCCAAAGTCGAAGGTCAGTTCCTCCGCTGCCATGATGTGAAAGAGAATGATCTCGTGCCCGCGTCTGCGCAGGAACTTCAACGCCTGCTTCAA
The DNA here is from genome assembly GCA_035275085.1 of Verrucomicrobiia bacterium. Lineage (GTDB taxonomy): Bacteria > Verrucomicrobiota > Verrucomicrobiia > Limisphaerales > DATENK01 > DATENK01. The sequence goes on from DATENK010000546.1 coordinate 675, forward strand.
TGAATTCAGATCGTCGAAACAATCACTCAACAAAACCACAAGTCCCCGCCGTCTGATTCGGCGAGCCAGGTCGGTCAGCGATTCCGCCAATGCCGTCTCGCCACCTGACTTTGCCGACCGCAGTGCTTGCAAAATCGCCTGGAAATGATTCGGGTTCGCGCGCGGCGGAATGTATTTGCCGACGGACCTTCCCAAGACCGCCAATCCGGCGGAATCGCTTTGGCGGAGCACCAGGCGCATGAGACATGCTGCGACTGCTCGCGCATATTGAAATTTGGATGGTCCTTTAAAACCGAAACCCATCGATCCGCTTGCGTCGAGCGCAACGATCACCTGCAAACAGGTTTGCTCGATGTATTGCTTGATATAATAACGATCGCTCTTGCCATACACCTTCCAATCGATCAGCCGGATCTCGTCGCCCGGCACATAGCCGCGATGCTCGGTGAATTCCGCGCTGCCCCCCTTCAATTCCGAGCGATGCCTGCCGGCCAACAACCCATCCACGACGCGGCTGGCCATCAATTCCAGACGCTCGACTTGCGCCAAATCCCGCGGGTCAAAGACCTCAGTATCAACGGTCATCATGGACACCCATATAACGCCGGATTGGGCCCCAAGGTTCCAGAAAAATGCGATTTGACGGATGAAGGGCATGGGGACACCCTCGCTTTATGAAACGGTCATTGCTCACTTTGTTTGCTGTTGCTACCGCCCTTACGCTTTCCCACGGTGCAGAAAAGGATTGGCGCGCCCTGCCCCTAATCCAAAATGGCAAGGTGCACCCGAATTGGGGGCACACGGGGTGGGGTGAATTCGTGGTTGAGGGTGACACTCTCCGCACCGAATGCGATCCGCGCGGCCTTGGCCTTCTGGTGTATAAGAAGGAAAAGTTCGGCAACTGCCAGATTCGGGTCGTGTTCAAAACCAAAGATGAGCGGTCTAACTCCGGGGTGTACGTCCGCATCGCGGACGGGATCCTGAAAGAAATCGGCAAACACGGTCCCACGTTTGATCGGGACCCGAGCGGAAAGATTTCGGACGAATCAATGACGAAAGCCAAAGCTGCTGCCGAACGGGAAGAAGGTCCCTGGTTCGCAGTGCACCGCGGGTACGAAGTACAGATCGCCGGGGGCGGAGACACATGGCATCGCACCGGCGCCATTTATTCGCTTGCGCAATCAACGGTGACCAGCAAGAAACCCGGCGCGTGGCAAACGATGCTGATCACATTCGAAGGTAGCCGCATCTTGGTAGACCTCGACGGGCAACGCTCCACGACTTTTGATTCCAATAGCGCGGATCTTCCCCCGCGCAAGCAGTGGCACGAACCCAAGCGCGAACCCAAACGGCCCGAGTCGGGCTATATCGGCCTTCAGAACCACGACCCCGGCGATATCGTGTGGTTCAAAGAAATCAGCGTACGTCCGCTGCCTGCTGCTAAGAAGAAGGTTTAGTATTAAGATAAGGAGTAAGACCCCTCCTCAGACTTTCGCTAGAGTCCACGGTTCGCGTCGGTCCCGATCCAGCCAAGTGTTGGCTTCGGAGTCATCGACGAATTTCCAGGTCGCCGCGTCCCAGCGGAGTTTGCGCCTGTTCCAATAAGCGAGATTGAGAAGGTGGCAGAGGGTGGCTGTGCGGGCGCCCGCATCAACGTGGGCGATGGGACGCTGGCGGGAGCGAATGCAATCGACCCAGTCACGATGATGACCTTTGTTGCGCGGGAGGTGAATGTCCTTTTCAGCGATGGGTTCCTTGAGGATGCTTTCCGGTTCGGTGGTGAGCTTACCTCGATCGACGTAAAGCTTGCCGGCGGAGCCTTCGAACGTGCAGCCACTTGGTCCCCCGTGAGTAATCTCGACCCCATTGGCGAAGACGAGTCTCGCGCCGGTCTCGGCTTTGCCGTCTTCGGGAGGAATGACTTCGACGGGGCCGGTGTCGTCCAGTCCAAGCGCCCATTGTGCGATATCGAAATGATGCGCGCCGATATCCGTCATGCCGCCGCCGGCATATTCGCGATAATTGCGCCAGGCGGGAAAATGGTTGTGCACACCGCGCGGGCTGAGCACGGAACTGTACGGACGCATCGGCGCGTAACCGAGCCAGAGGTTCCAATCAAGTCCCGGCTCCATCGGCTCCTCCTTGAGATCGCACCAATGGCTGGGCCCGCCCACGCCGACGTGGACCCTTTTCACTTTGCCGATGCGGCCATTGCGTATCAGCTCGCACGCGAGAGGGAATTGCCCGAAGACACCGGAGCGCTGCTGGCTGCCGGTCTGCAGGACGCGCTTGTGTTTGCGCACTGCTTCGATGCAGAGCTGAGCTTCGCGGATGGTGAGCGTGAGCGGCTTCTCGCAATAAACGTCCTTGCCGGCCTTGCAGGCCTCGATGATGGGAATCGCATGCCAATGGTCGGGTGTGGCGATGCAAACGGCGTCAATGTCTTTGCGGGCAATTAGTTCGCGAAAGTCACTGTAGTCCGCAATACCCTTGGAGCCGCGGCCGTCTTTGGAGTAGCGATCTTCAATGACCTTTTTGGCGTCGAGGCGCCGATGAGTGTCCACATCGCAAACGGCGACGCATTCGACATCCTTGAAGCCGCCGAGCGTGCTCAGATGATAATCGTGCGCCATCTTGCCGGTCCCGATGAAACCAATCGTGATGCGCTCGCTCGGCGGAGCGCCTGCGGCACCGAAAACTGAATTGCGAAGAATCATTGGTGCAGCGACTGCAAAACCGGCGGCCTTGAGGAATGCACGGCGAGACGAACGCTGTTGTGATTTCATGGACGAATTATGGGTTGACCTTTCGCAAAAGGCGAGGATTTCGGCGGCAGCCATCAAGCAAGCTGGCGGATCGCGACGGCAAAGCCTGGCGGAGAGGGAGCGAATCGAACACTCCTCGACCCGGTCAACGAGCCGACAACGGTTTTGAAGACCGCGGGGGCCACCAGGCACCCATCACTCTCCGCGGCCGACTATAGCAACTCGTCGATTTTGCGCCGTTCTTTTTTCGTGGGGCGGCCGGTGCCTTTGGGGCGCAAAAGCAAGGGCCGAAAATTCGGCTCGCGCGGCTTTTGGTATTCGGAAGGGGGAGTGAGATCTTCCATGTAGTCGCCAACCAGTTTGGCGCCGACGCGGCGCTCGAGCGGCGCCACGACGCGGACGGTGCGAGTGAGCTCTCCGGTGGTAGCAGTGATGATGTCGCCGACGCGGACGGAGCGTGAAGGCTTAAGCGCCTCGCCGGCAATGCGCACTTTGCCCGCGGAACATGCGGCGGTGGCAAGCGAACGGGATTTATAAATGCGAACGGCCCAAAGCCATTTGTCGATGCGAACGTCCATTCGCCTTGTTCACTCTGAGTCCTCAGGCCTGTCCTCGGGCGGCCGTTGTGCAGGGCGTTGCTGCGGTTGATAACGATCCACCCGGCGGTGCATGGAGTTCAATCGCTGCTGCAAAGTTTCAATCTCGCGCTCATCGGCGATCTGCTGACGCTCCGCGTCCTCGAGGTATTCCAGAACCAACTCCATGTCGTTCAGCACATCGCGCAGGTCGCCGATGATAGCTGTAACTTTTTCGATGGCCGCCTGGATGGACTCGATTTTAGCGGGTTGAAAGGGCGGTGGTAGCGGCTCGTGCGGCTGGCGTTCACTCTCCGGGGCGGCATTTGATTCGGGAGGGGCCGCTTCAGAAGCAACAGGAAGGCGTCGCGGTTGATTCCCCGACCGCCTGGGCCGTCGCCGGCCGCGGGAATAACGGCCCCGTCCCGCCGGTCGACGCACCGCCGATGCAGCCGGACCCGTTTGCCCGCCACTGGCTTCCGCGCTGCCTTCTTCAGGAGTCATGCATTTGAGAGAACTTGCCTGAAAAAAATAAAATGCAAATGAAAAAAGGTCATTGGAATCGCCAAGCTGTTTGACCAGTCACTCTCAACGACGAACGGACTGCGGCTCACACAACCGCAGACCGAATGCAGGGCCGGCCGTGGTCGGATTTACCGCGGCTTTCCTTCGACGTCCATGTCCAGGAGATAGTCTTCGAGCACGCGTCGCTCGGAGCGGAGGCGTTCAATATCGGTCTGAAGCTGGCTGCGACGATCCAGGCTCTGCTCCGCGGCAATGGCATCTTCCTTTTGCTGCTCCAGGCGGCGCAAATCGGAAATGCGGCGCTGCGCGTCCTGTCGCATCTCCTCGCGGCTGTTGCCGCGAATCTCGCCGCTGGGTGTGGCTGTTCCGCCGGCCCCGACGGCTTCGCGGGTCAGGTTAGCTTCGATGGAGCGCAATATCTCATGCTCCCAATTCTTCAGCCAAAACACCGGCGGTCCGGCCTGGCGACTGACTACTTCGACTTGGGTTTCGGTCGGGGACATGCGCGTCACCCACAGGCCCACATTTTCGCCGAAAGTCTCTTTCTGGATGCCGCGTTTGGCAGCGATATAGCCCTGCTCGCGATTGGCATTCAGGATTTCCAGATTGCCGATTTGCGCGGCATCTACAGCCGCCCTCCAAACCTGATCGAAAGGAGCACGATAGACCTGCCTGGTGCCATGCCCTTGTTTCTTAGCCACCGAACTCGTTGTCGAACAACCACATACGACGAACGCCAATACGAATATCCCGACTATCGTTTTCATAATCCTCTGGACGTCAAAGTCCGTTAAAGGCGCCAGCAAACCTATAGGGAGAACTGCTTATTTAATATTTGCATTTAAATCGCCAATGCCGATAATACAATTAGTTGACAAAACTCCGGGTGGTGGGCCTGTGGAACCCCGACACCGTCGGGACGCTCACCGCCCGGTCAACTTTAAAGCGGGTGGATTAATGGATGAGCGGACGAATGGATTCGTTGCTTCGCAAAAACGAACCCAGACATCGAATCGGTCCAACGACCAGCTCAGTGGATAACGGACAGGCGCTTTGGATCGAGGAATTGATGAATCGTGAAGGCTGGGTGGTGGCTGGAGCCGGAATCGAACCAGCGACACAAGGATTTTCAGTCCTCTGCTCTACCGACTGAGCTATCCAGCCAAACCCGCCCGTGACAGTGCCTCAGGGTAGCGTGCTCCACAAGGGCAATTTTTGGAACTTGGAAGTTAGAACGCGATGCTTCTATGCTCCGAAATATGCGCCAAATGCCGCGACGCGAGTTCGGATTGTTGTTGGCCAGCATTCCGTTGGTGCTACAGGCGCAGCCCGGTTTACGGAAATATAAGGCGGCGATCATCGGCCACACAGGCAAGGGCGATTACGGCCACGGGCTGGACCTCATCTTCAACGATCATCCGCGAATCGAAGTCGTCGCGTTTGCCGACCCGGCGCTCAATGGCAAGGCCAAAGCGCCAAAGTTTTATGCCGCTTTTGGGGAAATGCTGGAAAGGGAGAAACCGGACCTTGTATCGGTGGCGACACGCTGGACGGATGAACATTTCGCGATGTGCATGGCCGCTTTGAAAGCCGGCGCGCACCTGTTCACCGAAAAGCCTTTCACGCAAACCCTCGACGAGGCGGACCAGATCCTCACTCTGGCCAAAGAGCGGAATCGAAAAATCGCAGTCGCGCACCAAATGCGGCTGGCGCCGAGCATCCGGCATCTTAAGAGCGAATTGGACTCCGGCTTAATCGGCGACTTGCTCGAAATTCGCGCCCACGGCAAACAGGATACTCGGGCCGGCGGCGAAGACATGATCGTGCTTGGGACACATTTGTTTGATTTGATGCGGTTGTTCGCAGGCGATCCGCGCTGGTGCACGGCGCAGATTTTGCAGGACGGTAAAGAGGTCACCCGGGTAAGTATTCGGAAGGCGACCGAAGGCATCGGACCGATTCTCGGCAATGAGATTATCGCGCAATTCTCATTTGCAGAAGGCGTTGTGGGTTCATTCACCAGTCGCGCGAAGAATCGCGATATTGCCGGACACTGGGGCTTACACTTCATTGGCACCAAGGGGGTTGTTCGAGTGATGGCCGATGTGGTGCCGACTGTTTGGGTGCAAAAAGGCAACGAATGGTCCGACAATGGCAAGACCGATCAATGGCAACGACTGCCATCGGACCCGACACTAAGGTGGAGCAAAGACGATAAAGCTTTTGGGCACGCGAATCGTCGGCTGGTCGATGATTGGCTCGCGGCCATCGACGAAAATCGTGAGCCGGTTTGCAGCGGCTACAATGGCATGAAAGCGATTGAGATGTGCATGGGCGTCTTTGAAGCCGGCTTGAGTCGCGGGCGCGTGTCCTTTCCTTTGACCAATCGAAAACATCCCTTAGCAGCATGAAAATAATCACTTTCTTTCTTCTCACCGTGCTGTCGCTCCGCGGCCAATCGCTCGACATTTACTGGATTGACTCCGAAGGCGGCGGTTCGACCCTTATCAAAACTCCCGCGGGAGAAGGCATCCTGATCGATTCAGGCAATCCCGGCGGTCGCGACTCGGGGCGGATTGTGAAGGTCGCCACCGAGCAAGCCGGCCTGAAGCAGATCGATTACTTCATCCTGACGCATTTCCATACAGACCACTTCGGTGGCGCGGCAGAAATCGCTGCACGTTTGCCCATTCGCGCGGTTTACGACAACGGCATTCCCGAGCAGAACCCTGACAACAATCCCCAGGACACGCGCTGGCCATTGCTGATCAAGCCGTATCGCAGCTTCAAGGCAGACGCGCGCAAAGTGATTCACCCCGGCGATACGCTGCCGCTGCGGCAGGCGGACGGCGCAGCGAAACTCACATTTCGTTGCCTCGGAGCTAAGCAAAAGTTCATCGCGGCTTCTGGCAGCAAAGAAAACACGCTGTGCTCCAAAGCCGAACGTAAAGAAAAAGATTCCAGCGACAACGCTAACAGCGTCGTCACGCTGCTGCAGTTCGGCGACTTTCGTTTCTTTGATGGCGGCGATCTCACCTGGAATATGGAAACCGAACTGGTCTGCCCCGAGAACCGCGTAGGGACCGTGGACGTTTATCAGGTAAACCATCATGGCCTCGACGTGAGCAACAATCCTTTGCTCATCCAAAGCCTCGCGCCAACCGTCTCAGTGATGAACAACGGCCCTCGAAAAGGGACCACGGCAACTGCGATGGCTTCGCTCAAATCCACACCTTCTATTCAAGCGATGTATCAGGTCCACCGCAACGTCCGCGATGACAAGGAAAACAACACCGTAAACGAATGCATTGCGAACGATGAAGAAAAATGCTCCGGAAATTTCATCAAACTATCCGTCGGACCTTCCGGAAAAACCTACACGATTAGCATCCCCGCGAAAAGCCAGTCGCGGACCTTTCAGACCCGCAGCCACTAATAGTCAGTCTGTGGCTGCATTTTGATAGGGGAATTCATAGAATAGCCCTATGTGGCGGACTGCATTGTTGCTGGTATTTGCGATGCAGATGCTCTGCAACGGGCAGGTGTCGTTTCGCAATGATGTGATGGCCGTCATCTCGAAGGCTGGCTGCAATGCAGGGACTTGTCATGGCAACAAAAACGGGAAAGGGGGTTTCAAATTGTCGTTGCGCGGACAGGATCCGAACCAGGATCATCAGGCGCTGACCCGGGACATATTTTCCCGCCGCATCGACCCAATGCAACCAGAGTCGAGCCTCATCCTGCTGAAGGCGACGGCGACGGTACCACATGAAGGCGGCCAACGGTTCAAGCCGGGTTCAGAAGGCCACGAAATTCTTAAACAATGGATCGTCGCGCGGATGCCGGACGACGTGGAAACTGCGCCCACAGTAAAGCGCATTTCGGTGTCGCCTTCCGAAAAGGTGTTGGTAGCGCCGACGCGCGATTTGCAATTGCAGGTGCGCGCGGAATTCGCTGACGGCACTTCGCGCGATATAACGTCCATGGCCGTGTATGAACCCGCCACACCGCTGGTCACGGTGTCTGCCGGCGGTGGCGTAATCGCCAAAGGTTCCGGGGAAAGCACCGTGCTCGTGCGTTATCTCAACCAACAGGAACCGGTGCGCCTGGCCTTTGTCCCTGCGCGTCCCGGGTTCAAATGGGCAAAGGCGGCCGCAAATAACTACATCGATGAATATATCTTCGGCAAACTCAAGTTGCTGCGAATGAATCCCTCGAACTTGAGTTCAGATGCGACCTTTGCCCGAAGGGCATACCTCGACTTGCTTGGCATTTTGCCGACGGCTGCCGAAGCAAAAAAATTCCCGCGCGATACGACCGGCAGCAAGCGGGCCCGGCTGATCGAAGAATTGCTGGTTCGACCTGAGCATGCCGACTTTTGGACGCTCAAATGGGCCGACCTCCTGCAAGTCGAAGCGCATTCGCTCGACAACAAGGGCGTGCAGAATTTCCATCACTGGATTCGCCAGAGCGTCGCTGAGAACATACCCCTGGACGAATTCGCGCGTGAGATATTGCTCGCGCGCGGCAGCACCTATCGCAATCCCGCAGCGAATTACTATCGGCCTAATCGCAATCCGGTGGCGCGCGCCAAAGCCGCCGCGCAAGTGTTTTTGGGGACCCGCCTGCAATGCGCCGAGTGTCACAACCATCCCCACGAACGCTGGACCCAGGACGATTACTACGACTGGGCGGCGGTGTTTTCACGCGTGAGTTACAAGGTCATCGAAAACAAGCGTGACATCAGCAGTGATGAGCACGAATGGAAGGGCGAGCAAGTGGTCTTTCCCGCGCGCGCCGGCAGCGTGAGAAATCTCCGGACGGGAAAAGATGCGGCCCCGCGGTTTTTGGGAGAACGCACCTCGGCGAGCGAGGACCTCGCGACGTGGTTAACTACGAATCGCACCTTTGCGCGCGTTCAGGTGAACCGCATTTGGTATCACCTGATGGGCCGCGGATTGGTCGATCCGCCCGACGATTTTCGCGCAACAAATCCAGCATCTCATCCGCAGTTGTTGGAGGCGCTAACCGATGATTTCATCAAACACAAGTTCGACGTGCGTTATCTGATTCGCTTGATCATGAATTCATCCACCTACCAACGTTCTTCCGAAGCGAACGACACAAATGCGGAAGACGAGATGAACTACTCGCATGCGATTGTCCGCCGCCTCGGCGCCGAACAATTGCTGGACTGCCAAAGCGAGGCTACCGGCGTGCCGCTAAAGTTCAGCGGTTATCCGCGTGGGCTGCGTGCCGCCCAATTGCCCGGCGTGCGCCCCGAAGCCAAAGGCCAGCGCCGCGCCAATCAACTTGATCGCTTCCTCGAATTATTCGGCAAACCCCCTCGACTGCTCACCACCGACACCGAGCGTTCCTGCGAATGCAACATGGGCCAGGCCTTCCAACTGATCAGTGGTCCCACGGTGAACGAAATGCTCGCCGAAAAGGAAAATCGCATCACTCGCCTGATCGCGGCGAATAAGCCGAATCGCGAAATGCTCGAAGAGCTTTTCTGGACCGCGCTCACCCGGGGGCCTGCGCAAAGCGAACGAGACGCGCTGCTCCCGCGATTAGACCGGGCCGAAGACGTCCGCGCCGAGTTGGAGGACATCC
>DATENK010000547.1:0-9282 GCA_035275085.1 Verrucomicrobiia bacterium
AGATCACGGATTCGTGGACCAAACCCGAAACAAGAAAGACGGCAAGCAGCCCGGCACGCGTGCCGAGTTTGCGGGCGATTGGTTCCATCAGATGCCGCCGCGCGGGAATGCTGAAACCCGTGTTCCAACGGCGGCCCCAGAATTCGGAAAGACTCCGGCTCCGAAGGGGCGCATCCATAATGGGTATCGCTGGAATACCAAGGTTGCGCCACAGCAACGCAAGCAGCTTAAAAATGCCGAAGTGCAACACCAGCACGATCCCGATCATCCCAACCCAACCGGCGAGCAACGGTGGGCAAAGACGCGCTATTCGATAGACAAGGATGACGCCGATACCGATGCTAGCCGCGGCCGATATCCAATTCCGCGAAGGAGGCTGCGGACTTTTGTCATTGCTAAAAAATTCGCGCGCATCCGTTCCGGGCCAGAGGAAATAAGCGAGCGACCGTCGAGCCGTGCGACCTGTTACATCCAAAAAGGTAAAAACTTTCAGAGCAAACCAGAGCGCGCCGGCCATGATCCACATGAACAGCCACGGCGGGAAATCCCATGCAAGAAACAGCCCAGCTACCGGCAGCAAGAGCACAAGCCAATGACAGCGCCATCGCGATATTTTGCACGCTCCGTTCGCACAATAACGTCGCGCTGCGCCCCAGCGATAGACGGCGTCGATGAAGCGAAAGATGACGGGCACTTTAGCGAGCCATACGAAAGGCAGCGTCCACCAAAAGTGTCGAGCCAGCATCAGCAAAGCCGCTGCGCCTCCGATGACGTTCCCGCGAGCATCAAGCACCCGCATCTCGCGCATGAGTTCATTTTCGGAGAGGTTCAGACGTTCGCGAACCCATGTCGCCTGCAGCGGGACACAATTGAAGCCGCGGCGCGCGAGCGCTTTTCCCCAGCGGCGGACGGTGCCGGTGCATATGTGGCAATCACCATCGTAAAGGACCCAACCTTTTTCTGTAATTTCTGTATTCACAGAAAGTCTTTGATAAATTTTTTTATCCTAGTCCTAATGCCTTGCGGACTTTGTCGCCGAGCTTTACAAACCGTGCGAGTGACTGGGTCGGCCAGGTTCGGATCTGGCCGTACCACGCCAGCGTCGTTTCAAAAAAGCTGCATAGCTCGCGCAGACGCTCCTCGGTGTGGCGGTCGCCGCTGCGGTCTTTTTCGGCTTCAGCGATACATTCCCGCAGCACAGCCAAGGTCGGATCGATCTCCCGCTTCTTGCGCTCGTCGAGAACCACACGGAACATCTCCCAGACATCCTTCATCGATTCGAAATGGTCACGTTTATCTCCCAGCACGTGAACGAGCTTTACAATGCCCCAGCCCTGCAATTCCTTGAGGCTGGTGCTGACGTTGGACCTGGCCACCTGAAGAGTGTTCGCAATGTCCTCCGCGTTCAGCGGCGCGGGCGAGATGAAAAGCAGCGCATGGATCTGGGCGACGGTGCGATTGATGCCCCAGCGGGTGCCCATTTCGCCCCAGTGGAGGATGAACTTTTGCTGGACTGAACTGAGCTTTGGCATTGCGTTTCTTTTATTTCTGTCTGGACAGAAAATACAGAACTGTTCGTCGTTTGTCAAGCCTAACCTAACGATGGATCGGCAATGCCCAATTGGGCGCGAGGATCGCTTGGGATAATATTCGAGCCAAAACGCATGCGGGTAAGAGCGCGGACAGGCTGGAAGCTGAAACGCCGGACTAATTCACTAGCGACGCGATTTTCATCGGGGACATCCCAGAACACAGGCCGACCGGCGGAATGGCGCAATAGACTGGCGATCAGGGGCATCGCCAAATGGGAAGCCGCAGACACGAGCGGCCCCAGGTAATCGCAGCTCGACCCGGGCCGCAGCATGCCATAACCAAGGATTGAGCGCTCGTCATGGATAACCAAGGCACGTCGGCTTGCTGCAGCAAGACCGCGGAGAATCGGCCGACGAACGACTCCAAACGCCACTGCGTCAAGCTCCTCGACGGCGGGCCAATCGGCCTCAACCAACTCGCGTGCATCGGCAGTGTTCACGGGCGAGCAGGGCGTCCCCTCAAACCGTGTTAGCGCCCATTCGGGCACAAAGCCCAACTTTTCGTAGACAGCACGTCCCGCCGGGGTGGCATCGAGACGGATACATTGGATTCCACGATTGTGTAAATAATCCATAGCCGCTCGCATTAGAAGCGTGCCAATGCCGCGGCCACGGTGTGCCGGGTGGACGAGCATCATGCCGATCCAAGCCATGGCCGGTTCGTATGTGGTCGTGGTGACGGTGCCCACCACACGCTCATTTTCTACCGCCACAAAGCATCCGTGCGGCTCGAAGGAAAGGAGTTGGCGCCAATCGGCGATCGTTTGGTTCCAGCCCGCGAGTCGCCGTAATTCATCGGCAGCGTTCAGATCCGTGTCGGCCATACGTCTGACAGCAGTCATGGGGAAAAGTTAGTAGTTGACAATGATGACATTAAGCGGCCTAATCATTCAAGTTTGTCGGCATTAATGTCGATTACAGTAAAGGATCAACTCAGCATGAACAGACTCATCGTCGCTATTACCCTCATTGCAACCTCCGGTTTCCAAGGCTTTTCTCAAGGCATTGGATCATTTGAGTTCATGAACGTCGGGGTTCCGGCTGACCGCCTAATCTACGTGGACCAATATCTAGTGCCCGGTCAGGAGGCTTCCGGATCGGGTTACAAAATTGCGGTTTATTATGGCCCGGCCGGTACGACTGACGAGCATGCGCTCATTCTGGGGGGCGCTCCAACAGTATTTCTAGATCCACCTGGAGGCGGACAATTTAACGGCGGGGCGCGGACCCTGACTGGCCTGACCGAGGACGGCGCTGTGGTGGCGATTCAGGCGCGGGCGTGGGACGTGTCGACTGGGGCGACATGGGAGGAAGCGGCAGCAAATCCGAACGGACGCGTCGGCAAAGGCCCTGTATTTGAAATGGCTTTAAAGGATCCAACTCAACCGCTGGATCCTTTGCCGAGACTGGGATACGCGGCGGGATGGCAAGGGTTTGCGATCACTCCAGTACCTGAACCTTCGGTCTGGGGGCTTGCGGGAGTTGGAATCGCAACGCTGTTGTTCTTTCGACGCCGGCACTGATCCGCGGCGTCAGCATTGACACGGGCCTGATTTGCCTTACGCTGGTTGGCGTTGCCAGTGGCGCGTTCGTCTATCAGTTAGGACACGGCCCTCTCAAGGCTGAAAGACGGGTGCGATTCCCGTACGCGCTACCAAATTCTCGACAAACCACTTTCACGCTTTACAATCCGCACCCTTAAGCAGCGGAAAATATGACGAAGAAAACCAAACCTTTAGTGGGCATCATCATGGGCAGCCATTCCGATTGGGAAACGATGCAACATGCGGCCAATCAACTCAGCGAGCTCGATGTGCCTTTCGAAGCCCAGGTCATCTCAGCGCATCGCACGCCGGACCTGCTCTTTGAGTACGCGTCCTCAGCAGCGGAGCGCGGCCTGGAAGTGATTATTGCAGCGGCGGGTGGCGCGGCACATCTCGCGGGGGTGACGGCGGCGAAAACACCGCTGCCGGTGCTGGGCGTGCCAATGGAATCCAAGTCGCTGAAGGGATTGGATTCGTTGCTATCGATGGTGCAAATGCCGGGCGGCGTGCCGGTGGGAACACTGGCGATTGGCAAACCGGGCGCCATCAATGCCGCATTGTTTGCTACCGCGATCCTTGGCGCAAAAGATCGAAAGTATCGCGCCGCCTACGAACGTTTTCGTAAGGCGCAGACACAAAAAGGGATCGAGAATCGGCAGTTAAAGTAAGTTTTCGCACGGAGCCATAGAGAACGCGGAGAAGACCTTTGATCTCCGTAACTGGCTGGTCAGTGTCCACGCTCACCCCCACGTGCAAAGGCTTTCCACGTATGCAGCCGAACCATCGCGCAGCCAGCCATCCAGTTGCGCTGGCTCCTTGAGTTGTTGTCCACGGGCGCGTGGCACGACGATGAAGCGCGACTGAATTTCGGGGATGCGCGTCATGTCACCCCAAAGTTTTTCAAATTGAGTGACAGGAAAGACGTCTTCCTGGCCCTGACCCCAGCGCTTCTTCACGTCCTTTAGCGTGACATACGTTGGCATGCGGCCGGCCATAGTGCGGATCGCTTCGGCTATTTTCTCCTGGTTGTCGAGATCCGAACGACTCAACCCAAACCCAGTAAGCAATTGGTCGATATCGATCCAGTTCGTGGCCGAATTGTAGTATGAGAGATCGAACTCCAGTTCCTCCCGTGGGAGGGCAAGGCCTTCAAGGATCCGGACGCGGCCGTTAACACGCGCGAGGCCGCCCCCTCGGTCTTCGATACGTCGCGTAATCATCTCAAAGGTGAGGCACGAGCCCAGGTGAATGTGCAAACCGAGCACCGCCGGATCAGGATCGGCGCCGAGCGTATCGATGTTGTGGAGTAGTAAATATTTTATATTTGGGTGATCGCGGATCAGTTGGATCAGCACGCCATTGCGGAAGAGGTTTGGAACTTCATACCAATGGCCCACGGGATGGAGGCATTGCAAAGGAACATTGTCCGTATAGTCAGAGACTTCACCGGCGTCGCGAGCCCAGCCGATTAATGCGGTCCGCAAGCTGTCGCGAACCTTTTGCGACTGTTCATCCAGCATTTGTTGCGGCATCTCTTCCCATGCGAAGCGGAGGTCGCGCACGGTCGGGACCAGGCGCAAGCCAATGGCTTTGCCGGGTGAAAGCAACAGAGAGCCGGGATAATTATAATTGTTCTCGCGCTTGAGAAACTCCGCCATCGGCTCGTGGGTGAGATAACTGGTGGTGAAGATGTGCGGAATAAGCTTGCCGTATGCTCGACCGGTTTTCCTGCTCTTGGCCAGGTGGACCTCGACAAAGGTGCGATGTTTGCCGGCGAGTTTGCAAAATGGATTCAGGGCTTTAACAGTGCCAGCGCCCTGGGTCCATCGGCTCGCGGCGCCTGCAGCGAGGCTGACGACCGCGACCTGGCCTCGCGCCAGAGCGTCCTGGCCCAGCTTTTCCCACGAACGATCAAGTTCGACCACGTCCTCTGGCCGCACGTCCTGAATGTCCGCATTCGGGGGCAAGCGGTTTTGGGACAGACCTATGCGCCCATTTTTCAGCAGGTCGCGAATCTCTTCATGCTGTCGGTGATCGAATCCATGACGCTCCAGTAACTCGTCCAAAGGCGCGCCCCCGGCGGATTCCGCCTTTCCGCGGGGCAGTAATTGATCGAACAGCGACTGGACGACGCCGCGCAGTTCGGGCCGTGTTCGGCACGCAGCGCCAAAGCGATCAAGCTCGGCCCGTCGCAAAGCCGACAGCGACCGCCGGTCCTGCTGCAGTAATTGCGGCACGATAAGCGTGTAATATCCCGGCGGCATCAATGGCACCTCGTCCGCCCCGGTGCCGCGTTCATTGATGGAAAAATCGTAGACCACCGGCTCCATGGCGAAGGGCAGAGCGTGTTCCAGTTCGCGTTTCGCGGCGGACATCATTTCTTGCAAGCGCTCCTGCCCGCGGCGCTTCTGATCGGGTGAAAAGATAAAACCCATGCCGCCGCCGGACATGCCGCCGAGCATCCAGAATCCCCAAAAGCCCACGCCAAACTCGCGGCTGACACGCTCGATCAAGGTTTCAGTATAATGATTGGTCGCCCATGGAATAATGGCTTGAATGGGCTTTTGGAAATTGCGCGTCGTGGCGGCGCCAATCGCGCGAACATTGGTCGCTTTCAGCGCGGTAAGAATCTCGTCGAGGATTTTAAGCGCGTCCTGGCGTCCCTGCCATTCCGCTGGTGCGCGCAACAGGTACTTCTCGGTCACCATCTCGAGGATGGGGCCGACGTTTTGAGCCATGCCGCCATGGACGAGCACGAGGCTATTTTGCAGCGCCTCGCGCGCGGCTGGTGGCGCATCATTGGCGTCCAGAATGCGATGGCGGGGCATCAACCGCCCACGGCTGACCCCAAATTCCGGGTCGCCTTCCTGCGCGAGCACGCCCTCAATCAATTTCATACCCGGCCACACGCCGCCGGAATCCTGCCACCCACCCCCAGATCCGCCGAGCCATTCGCCCAGGATCGCACGCGCCAACACGAGTCGGCGCTCGTCTTCCTGCAATGCGCCCGTCAGGGATTTCGCTTGTCCCGTCGCACGCATGCACACGGCGATCAACGCCCCCAACAGGTTCGTGGAGACGGCGAGCCGCGAACCTTTAGGAATGTCATTGACGCTACTGACGATTTCCAAGCCGCGACCCGGGCCAACCATGCGCGCCAACAAATCCGCAAGATTTTGCCCGGAGCCTTCGATGCCCGGCGGCACAATCCCCGACGCGATCACTGCGGCTTTAAGCAGGCCGAGGTAGTCCTTCGCAAAATCAAAGACTTCTGACAATTGCGTGATGTCGGCAGTGGCGCCGAGATCGACGCTGGTCAACCGAAGCAAAGGCTCTTCAATTACGCGCAGATACGCTTCGACCGGCGGGCGCGTCGCAGTATCGCGTCCGCGCACGGCCAGATCGATCGACACGTTCAGCACGCGCGCGCCTTCGGGGAAGTCCATGCCCAGAAAGAAAATGTCGCTCCAGCCGCTGTGCGTTAGGTCCATGCGCACTGGTGTGCGCTCGCGGAGAATAGGATAAGCGGCGTCCTGACCCGAGCGCTGCAGCAACTCGGGACGGATGCGTAGCGGCTGATCTTTTGGATGCCCCATTCGAAACATCCATTGATTGCCACGAACAGAACGAACACTGCGCCGCACCTGATCAGCCAGTGTTTGAAAGCCCAAGCGATGATAGGCCACGGCGAGCGCGCTGGAGATCGCGTCATTGGGTCCGTCACGCTGCTGCACTACAAGGAAATCATCGATCGCTTCCTCGAAGCGGCGTTGCAGGAGGTGCGTATATCCTTCAAAGGGCAGCGTGCCTTTGCTTTTCATCCCTGATTTCACGGGAAGGTAAAAGCGGTGAATGGCGTAAAGGAAAAAAAGCGCGCGCACGCGCTGGTAGAGATTGTCGCTCTCACGCCGGAACGTATCAAGTTCGCGGCAAACCTTGAGGAGCTCATCGAGGGTGGCGCGGGCGCAAAATGGCTCGATCGATTGGTTCCTGATCGCCGGGTCCGGGCTCGTGATGATTTTGATCAGCGCGGCAGCCATGGGTTTACGCACCAAGGACCAAGCACCAAGCACCAAGCACCAAGCACCAGAGAATTCGCAATGCCCAAGCACCAAACTACAAATGCCTTTAGGTATTTGGCCATTCTGTTCAGCGTTTGACGGCCAGGAGTTCAACCAAGTTAGAAAGCACTTCGTCACGATCCTCGCCTTCCAAGGCGAGCGCGAGTTGGGCGATCAAGAGGCCATAACGGACGCCAATATCGTAGCGACGGCCCCGAACTTCATAGGCGAGATAGCGCTCACTGTTTGCGAGGCGCGACAAGGCGGTGGTCAGATGCACGTTTCCGCGGTTGCCCGAGTGGGCGACTTCTTCGGCGAGCAGATCCATCACCATCGGCGTCAGCACGTGCATGCCGAAGAAGCACAGGTAATGACCTGCGCGCAGGCCAGGGACAATCAACTTTTGTTCCGCTTCGGTGGGGGTGGGTTTCTCGATCACGTCGTCAATTTCGTACAACCGCTGTTTTCCGCCGAGGAGCTTGCCGCTGATAGCGCCATAATACGGCAGCTTGCTTTCGTGCGTCGCCTGCACCGCAGAGACCGCGCACGCTTCGGCGGTGGCCACACTCACTAACTGTTGCGCACAGTTGTTCTCCTCGCGGCTGATGTATAAGTGATCGCCCACGAGGAGCAGAAACGGTTCTTTGCCCGCGAACTCGCGCGCGCAATAGATCGCGTGTCCGTAACCGAGAGCCGAGCTTTGCTCGACGAAGGTGAGCCGGTTCTGGTGAGCCCCTGCTGCGGCGCGGTACGCGTTCTGGTCGCCCGGATGAATCACGACGCAGATTGAGTCCACGCCCGCCTTGAGGACCTCCTCGATGATGATGCTCAGCGCTGTCTTCGATGTGCCGTCGCGGTCGACCAGCGTTTGCAAGGGAAGCGTGCGTTGGCTGCGGCCGGCGGCCGTTATGATGGCTTTTTTTATTTCCATGCTAAAACCTGTTTGTCGGCGAGCAGACGCGCACGCAGCGCGGAATAATTCAGCTTTTGCACGGCCACTTTATCGTCGATGGCCAAGCATGCCGCGGTAGCGGCGGATTGCCCCATAATCATGAATACAGGTTCCATGCGGATGGAGCCATAGGCGATGTGGGAGGCAGATAAACAGACGGGCACAAAGAGATTTTCGCACTCGGTGACCTTGGGGATCAACGCGCGATAGCTGATGGGATAAGGCTTCATCGGCGGGACTTGCACGTCTCCTTCGTTTTCGACATGGCCGTTCTTCACGATGCGTTGACAGTTGTGGGAATCCATGTTGTAAGCAGCTAATCCGACCGAATCTTCAGCCACTTCTTTGTAGCGGCAATGCGCTTCGGTCATGACCAAAGCGCCAATCAACCGGCGCGCTTCGCGCACATAAAGCTGATATGGCCAGCCGCCGGCGTCTGGAAATTCGTCTTTGGCCGGCCCCCAACGCTGCATTTCCTTGCGCATATTCTCCGGAACCCGCGGGCTCGTGGCTACAAAGGTGATAAAGCCGCGTATATAATTTTCGTGATCGCGCGCTATCTCTTCCCGGCGCGTGTAGCTTGCCTCGGGATAATCGTAGTTCATGCCGATGTAGTCCGTAGAAAA
The DNA here is from genome assembly GCA_035275085.1 of Verrucomicrobiia bacterium. Classification (GTDB taxonomy): domain Bacteria; phylum Verrucomicrobiota; class Verrucomicrobiia; order Limisphaerales; family DATENK01; genus DATENK01. Next base: position 8,776 of record DATENK010000547.1, read on the forward strand.
TCCACCGTTGTTGTTGATATCGGTCTTCTGGTTCGGCATCCAGATCGGGTTCCAGAATTCAGCCAGTCTCGGCTTTTTTCCGGCGGCCACAAGTGCTTCAAGGTAGCGGGCCAGCAGTTCGTATTTCGCCGGATCGTAGTTCGGGGGTGGTGCGACCGGCAGGCGGTTAGCTTCGTTTGTGGTGAAACATAATCGGTAATTGTACGTCTGCACGCGGCGGTCGCCGTCGCCCGGTTTGCCGCCATTGCCCGTCTGAATGAATGGCAGCAATCCACTGCCGGCGTCGCCGGGCTTTACGTACGGATCGACCGGAACACTAAATTGATGCTTCGGCGTTTCGGCGCGAATGCCGTTCAAGGTCTCGCCATAGGTGGCATTTGATTCGCGTCCGACATGATATGAAACGCCGGCCTTGGCCATCAGATCTCCTTCGTATGTCGCATCAATGAACATTCTGGAGCGATAGACGGCGCCGTTCTCCATGAGAATTTCAGTGATGCGCAAACC
>DATENK010000548.1:0-3399 GCA_035275085.1 Verrucomicrobiia bacterium
CTCGCGCCGCTCGGCCTGACCTGGTCTTGCAACAGTCGTGCGAACCTGGATTACGACACCGTCAAATTTTTCAAAGACAGCGGCTTGCGTTTGTTCCTCGTCGGCTACGAAAGTGGCAACCAGGAAATTCTGAATCGCATCAAGAAAGGTATTCAACTGGACGAAGCCCGCCGCTTCACTAAAGCTTGCCACAAAGCAGGCGTGGTCGTCCATGGCACCTTCATTTTGGGATTGCCGGTTGAGACGCGCGAGACGATCGAAGAAACGATTCGGTACGCCATGGATTTGGATGTGTTCAGCATCCAGGTTTCGCTCGCCGCGCCCTACCCTGGCACGGAACTGTTTGAGATGGCGCGCCAAAATGGCTGGTTCGCCAAGAAGGACAAGACCGATATCGTCCACGGCGATGGCCTGCAGCAATCCACCCTCGAATATCCTGGCTTGAGCAAAGAAGAGATTTTTGAGTCGGTTGAAACGTTTTATCGCCGATACTATTTGCGGCCGCGCCCCATCTTGCGCATCATCAAAACCATGCTCGAGGATAAAGACGTGTGCGTGCGCCGCCTGCGCGAAGGCTACGAGTTCTTCAAGACCATGGCACAGCGGCGCACAGACCTGGCGGAGAGCCGGACCGCAGCGGCATAGTATGGCAGCGACGGTTGAGCTCGAAGCGCCTCGCGAGAGTGCGCCTGTACTGCCTCGGATTTCACCACCGAAAAAATCCCCCTGGCAGCTTTTCAAGGAAGTCCTCCATCACGGCGGTCCTGGCTACCTTCAGTTTGCAATTACCAACATTTGCAATGCGCGTTGCGACTTTTGCGGCTTTGCGGTAGACCGCTTCGATCCCAGGCAGCGGCGCAGCGTGACTTTACAGGAGGCGCGTGATGTCATCGATATCGCCGTTCGCAATCATATTGGTTACCTGCTGTTTGTCGGGGGTGAACCCATGGTGCACCGCGAATTGCGGACCATGGTCCGGTATGCTGCCGAATCGGGCATTCGTCCGATGATTTGCACCAACGGCTCGCTCTGGACAGAGCAGAACATTGCGGGCCTTGCTGCGGATGGTCTCAGCAGCGTCATCATGTCCATCGATTCGCATGATATCGTCCGCCACGAAAAAAATCGTGGCCTGCCGGACGTCTGCCGAAAAATTAAGTGGGCCAATGAACGCCTGAAGGCCGCAGGCATCCAAACGACCGCAAGTGTAACCGCCAGCAAATTGATCGATGACTACGACAAGCTGCCGCCGTTCCTGCGCGAACTCGGATTTGAAAGTTGCACCTTCAGCTACCCATTGACCGCGCTCGGCTCCAGCTACTTGAGTTTCAGCGATTCGAGTCTCGTGAGCTATCGGACGGAAGAACTCGTGCAGGTTTTCGAGAAGATCAAGCACATGAAGCGTCGCAGCGGCTTTCCGGTGGTAAACCCTTCCGAGTCGCTCAACGAAATGCAGCGCCATTTGCGCGGTCAACGCGAGAAATTTGGCTGCCTCGGCGGACACAAATATTTCTACCTCGACTGGAACTTGAATCTTTATCGCTGCCACTTCTGGGAAAAGCCCATGTGCAGCATTTACGAATTTGATTCCTCAAAATTGATTCGCGATGGTTGCACGCGGTGCATGATCGATTGCTACCGCGACCCCAGCGTGCTGCAGTTCATTGCTATCAGTGCCAGTGATGCGTACCAGAATTTGCGCAAAGGAAACCTTCGCGCCGCCGCGAAGTCTGTTTTCGATCGTCGCAATCTCACTTCGCTCCGTGCCGTTTGGGAAGACCGGAAGTGGATTGGGCAAGTCTAATTTTCGTTTCAGAGGAGCAAAAAAATCTTTTATCTGATTGACCAGTAGGGGCCAATTATGACGAAGATGTAGTGCCGCCGTATTAATGCACCAGACAGCTCATGTCGAAGCCCGGCACTAGAAATGGACGCGCAGCGCGCGTCGCGAGCAGCACGAAGTATGATGCGCACCACACGGTGCTCTCAAAGACTTACGGCGCGCTCGCGGACCTCCGGCGCGAGTTGGCCGACTCCAAGTCGCGCGTCGCCGAGCGTGAGGACATCCTGCGATCGTTCTCGGCTTGCGGCGATCCGCAGCGCGCTTGGCTGCTGCTCGAGGATTACTTCGAGAAACTCTCGCTCACGCGCAAAGATTTCGCCGGCCAGGAATGGTGGCCGCGCCTGACTTCCGCCCAGGGCACCAGCCGGCTCGAGCAACTCGCTTTGTTGTTCCTCCGCGCCAATCGCCCGCTGCCGACTGAATTGGCGCCGCATGCCAATTCCGATCGACTCGCGGAAATCGAGCGGAGCGAGCGGGAAGCCCGGCTGGTCCAGGAACTGGAGCACTGGCTTTTTCCTCCGGCGCCCGCGCACCTGGATGGTCCCCGCGCCTGGCTCCGTGTCTGTTGCAGCATTCAGCCGGCGTCCCGGCATCGTGGATTGTGGCAGCTCGCCGTGCACTTCAACCTGTTCCGTCCGCGGACGGGCGACAAGTTCCGGCGCCTGGCGGAGATTCTCGATCTCACCCAGCGTTCCGCGCACGAACAGGAGCTCTTCAGCCCGGGCGATTGGGAATTTGTCCAATGGCTTGCGGATACCTACCGCGGAAGCGCGCCTGAAGGCGAAACGGTCTTTCTGACCGGCCTCGAACTTTTGCGCTGGCTCGCACAATGGGGCCACAACGACCGCCTGGAACTGATTTCAAACAACGGTCATCCGCCGCATCGCGCCGAAGATTTGCTTGCGCCGGCTGACACCCGTCCGCCGAAGCCCGGGCCTACTCTGAAATTTCTTGGTCAGGTGGCGGAACTGGTGCCGACGCTCGATCAGGGTAATGGCGAACTTGCGTTCACTCACGTGCTCCGCTTGTTCGAGACGGAAGTGTCGCTCGCCCAAGTCCGGTTCTTCGCGGGCAAGCCGGCGCTTGGCTTGGTTAACGACACGTTCTACCTGCTGCGCAACAGTCCCCCCGCCACGGTGCTGGAGCACTGGAGCGAGAAGCCGTCGCTCCCGGTCGGCAAGTTGAGCCATCGCTTTCGTGCGCATCTGCGTCGCTCGCGCAACGGCAACGGCGTAGACTGGGAACAACTTTGCGTCGCACACAAAGCCTTGCCGCAATTTCTATTCGAGTTGAACGACGACACAGTGCGGTTGCGATTGCTTGCGCAAAGTGAGCGCGACCAAAGCCGTTGGCATTGGACCGGCCAGGAGTGGCACGCCGAGGCGCCACGACAAACGAACGGGACCGACAAACCGGAGATTCTCGAAGACCCGCGCCTGGACGCGGCGGTGCTATGGCTGCGCCGGCTGGATTGGTTCACGCCTGAGCCCGGCGTTTGGATTGGCGACGCCAACGAAGCTTTCCTGGGCAGCCTTGCGGAGGCATGGCCGGACAAA
>DATENK010000549.1:0-5899 GCA_035275085.1 Verrucomicrobiia bacterium
CGTACGCGAACTGCCGCGGGGCGCCGATTGGGTTTACGAAATCAAGTTTGACGGCATTCGCGCGATTGCCGTTAAAGACAAGGACCGCGTCCGGCTTTACTCGCGGCTGCACAACGACCTCACGGCAAGATTTTCGGAAGTGGCGCGCGCCGTTCAGCGTCTTCATTGTGAGCGGGCCGTCGTGGACGGGGAGATAGTTGCGCTCGATGGCCAGGGACGTTCCTCTTTTCAACTGTTGCAATCCTCACACGCCGCCACCCCACGCCCGCCAATTCATTATTATGTCTTTGATCTCCTGAACCTCGAAGGTGCTGATCTCAAAAGCCTTCCGCTCACTCGGCGCAAGGAATTACTGGCGTCCCTCCTGCCGCCAAAGGAGGACCTTATTCGCTTCTCTCCGAGCCTCGTCGGTGAGGCCAGCCAACTTTTAGCTGAAGCGTGCCGTCACAAACTCGAAGGGCTGATCGCCAAACAACCTGGCGCTAAATACGAACCCGGCCGCCGCGGTGACGCGTTTCTTAAAATCAAATGTCTCAGCGGGCAGGAATTCGTGATCGGCGGTTACACCCAGCCGAAGGGCGGGCGGATCTATTTCGGCGCGATCCTCGTCGGCTATTACGACAAGGGAAAATTCATCTTTGCATCCAAGGTCGGCACGGGCTTCAACGAACAATCGCTCACGTCACTCTATCGGCGGTTCCAGCAACTCAAGCGGCCCGACTGTCCGTTCGCCAACCTTCCCGAAAAGCGCGGCACGTCAGGGGGATTGACCGCGGCCGAAATGACACGCTGCACGTGGGTCGAGCCGCGCCTCGTTTGCCAGATCGCTTTTACGGAATGGACCCGCGACCGCCACCTCCGCCACCCGGTCTTCCTGGGTTTGCGCGAAGACAAAACCGCAATGGAGGTCATCAAGGAATCGTAGCTTAATGGTGGGATCGCGCGTTCACCAACTCACCGGCACCATGTTTGTTTGTCCGAATCGGTCCCGATAAAAGAGCTGCTTATGTCGGCTGCCGTATTCGTGTACCAACCGCGTGATCTTCACGTCGTAACAGCAGTATTCGGCAATCTCCATCATCTTGCCTTCCCGGTACCACTCGATCGCCTTCATGCCCTCCGATGTTTTTTCCACCCCAAGCGTCGCCACCGCCACCGCGTCCAGCGACAAACGATGATCGAGCCGCTTCTGCAATTCGATCAGCACGTCGAGTGTCGGAATCTGCGTCAGATCGAGGATCGTGTAGTAGTGCAGCACCTCATAATCGAACCGCAGATTATTGAACCCCACGATCAGGTCCGCGCGCGCAAGCTCCTTGACCATGTCGTCCACCTGCTTCTCCGAATAGATTCGATATTCATCCCGCGCGGCGCTGTAAGTCACCCCCACGCTCATGCGCATGTCGCGAATCCGATCCCAGCCTCCGACCTCCTCCGCGGACTTTTGCGTCTCCAAATCGAAATAAATAATGTTTCTCATGGATCGTGCTTCGCCGCGATTCTACGGACCGTCTCGCCAATGAAAAGCATTTCTGGCATCATTCTCGCTTCACACGAGGTGTGAAGTCTGTCACCAGGATGGCTGATGGGACTGAGATTCCCCACCTGAAAGTCTTCCTGCGCAAAGGGTCTGCGCATGCGCAACTCGCTGCCAATACTTGGTTTGCGAGGTGTTTCACGCTTGACCTTGCGCGCCGCGAATTTCTAAGGTGGGAGTCGTGCTAGGTACCTTACATGGTCACTCAACTTAAGAGCCTGTTCTCAAATGACATTGGGATCGATTTAGGAACGGCTAATTCTCTGGTCTACGTTAGAGACCAGGGAATCGTCTTGCGTGAACCATCGGTAGTGGCCATTCAGGCCGGAACCACCAACGTGCTCGCCGTCGGAGAAGAAGCGAAACGCATGTTGGGGCGCACCCCCGGTAATATCGTGGCCATACGACCTATGAAGGATGGCGTCATCGCGGATTTCGAAATCACCGAAGCGATGCTCCGCCACTTCATCCAAAAGGTGCACCATAGAAAACTGATCGCCCCACGAGTAGTGGTGGCGGTGCCTTCCGGCATCACTGAGGTGGAAAAGCGCGCGGTAAAAGATTCCGCGACGCACGCCGGGGCACGCGAGGTGTACCTCATTGAACAACCCATGGCCTCGGCCATTGGCGTTGGTTTGCCCGTCCACGAACCGGCGGGCAACATGATCGTGGACATCGGCGGCGGAACTTGCGAGATCGCAATCATTTCGCTGGCGGGAATTGTCTTCAGCCGCAGCCTGCGGGTAGGCGGAGACGAATTCGACGAAACGATCGTGGCTTATATGAAACGGGCCTATAACTTAATGATAGGCGAACGCACCGCGGAAGAGATTAAGATTAGAATCGGTTCGGCTTTTCCGCTCGAACAGGAATTGACATTGGAAGTTAAAGGACGCGACTTGAGCGCAGGGCTCCCCAAGACCCTGACCATTCGCTCGGAGGAAATTCGCGAAGCCTTGCAGGAACCGCTTTCCAGTATTTTGGAATCGATTCGCATTACCCTTGAACGCTGCCCGCCCGAGCTGTCCGCCGATCTCATCGATCGCGGCATTGTGCTCGCCGGCGGCGGTGCCTTATTGCGCGGGATCGACCGCCTGGTGGCGGAGGAAACCGGGTTGCCGGTGCATATCGCCGACGATCCCATGAGTGCCGTGGCCGAAGGCACCGGCCGGGTATTGCAAGAGCTTCAATTTCTCAAACGCGTGACTGCCAATTCCAGGTTGTAGCGTTCGCCCCAGGTTCGGCGTGCATGGAACGCGCGCCGCCGCGGTGAACATGTTTAAGCGGCCATATTATATAGCGTTGGGAATCGTGGTCCTGGTGACCCTGGTGGTCTTGAAACTGCCGGCACGGACGACTTCTCAACTCAAGCTGGCCATCAGCGGGCTTTTCCTGCCCTTCTTTGGCCTCGCTACCTCCACCCAAAAACTCGCCGAGAAGGCCGGCGATTCCATCGCGCCTCGCAGCAGTTTGCTCGCGCAAATCGAACAACTGCAAACCGACAACCAGGAGCTCAAACTCCGTCTCGCGCAATACGAGACGGCCGTTCAGGAGAATTCCCGCTTCCGGCAATATTACGGCTGGGAAAAACAGCTTTCCTACAAACCCAAGCTGGCTCGCGTGATTGGCCGTGACCCGGCGAATTGGTGGCGCACCCTGCGCATCGACAAAGGATTGCGCGATGGCGTGACCACAAATTGCGCCGTGCTTACCCATGAAGGGCTGGTGGGACGGGTTTCAGAAGCCGGCTTTGCGCAGGCTCAAGTGGTTCTGTTGGGCGATCCCAATTGCCGCGTGGCAGTGCTGGTCGAGGAAAGCCGTGATCACGGCATCATCGCGCCCGCCAGTTCCAGTCCGCTCGATCCGGCGCTCGTGGACCTTTCGTATCTGCCGCGCCAAAGCCAGCTCCGCGCTGGTCAACGTATTGTCACCAGCGGCGAAGGCGGCGTTTTCCCGCCCGGTATTTTGGTCGGATACCTGGTCGATTTCCGATCCATCGGTTACGGCCTCTATCAGGAAGCCCGCGTGAAACTCGCGGTCCGCATGAACGCCCTCGAGGAAGTCTTTGTGAAAGTGCAATGAACGCTCTCCAAACATTCCTGTTGCTCTTCGTCGCGTTCCTTATGGTATTCCTCGAATCCACAGTCAGCGGCTTGCGCTTTGTCACCGGCGCGCAGATCGATTTGCTCCCCAGCCTCATGGTCTACGCAGGGCTCAACGGCGGCCTCGGGGTCATCACCGCCGTCGCAATTTTTGGCGGTCTGTTGCACGATTCGCTTTCAGCGAACGCGTTGGGCATCAGCATCCTGCCTCTCTTCGCCGTCGGCGCATTCATTCAGTACCACCGGGGCATGATTCTCAAAGATGCGCCCTTCGCCCGATTTATCCTTGGGCTCAGCGCCAGCGCAGCAGTGCCGATTGCCACCGTGATCTTGCTCTCGAACACCGAACGTCAGCCATTGCTCGGCTGGTTCTCCATCTGGCAACTCTTCGTCATGAGCCTCCTCGGCGGGTTCTTGACGCCCTTGTGGTTCCGCTTCTTCGACTGGGCCGCCGGTCTGCTCAGTTACCGCGTCGAAGGCACAACCAGTTTTCGACCAGACAGGGAAATCAAGAGGGGGCGATAATGAAAATTCTAAATGCCAGGCTCCAACTTCCAAAGAAGTTCCAAGCTCCAAGCGTGAAGAAGCGCGACGGAGACCGCCTTTTGGAACTTAGGATTTGGAGCTTATTTGGAACTTGGAACTTGGGGCTTGGAACTTAGCGTATGCTTTTCTTCGACCAACTCAAAAAAAGCGACCCAACTCTCCGGACCTTGGCTTGGGGCGCTTTTGCGGGTATGGCCATCCTGCTTGCCGGCCTTTGGTACGTCCAGGTCGTCTCTTACCATCAGCACGCCGAAAACCAGAAAGCCCAATCTTATCGCACCGTGCGCATCCCGGCGATTCGCGGCAAAATTCTGGATGCGAACGGTCAGCCGCTCGCAGAAAATCGTCCCGCCTATAACATCAATTTGTATCTGGACGAACTGCGTTCACAGTTCAAGCAGGAGTGGAAACGTTCCGCGCCGAAGACTCGTACGAAGAAAGGAGAACTCGCGTGGCTTCAGGCGCAGGCCCGTTATCGCGTAGTCAGCAACATTATACAGCATCTATCTACGGTGGTGCAGCAGCCGGTCGCGCTGGACTTCGACCGCTTCATGAATCATTACACCAACCAGCTTGCCCTGCCCCTGCCCATCATGACCAATCTTACCCCAACGCAGGTCGCGCGGTTCCAGGAACAGCCGAGCACCTTGCCCGGCCTTGATCTGGAAATTCAACCCACCCGCACCTACCCGCGCGGTCAGTCCGGCGCCCACATGCTCGGGTTTCTCCGCCGCGACGATAGCTCGATGAAAGATGAGGACGCTTTCTTCAACTTCCGTTTGCCCGATTACAAAGGCCAGGTCGGCCTCGAAGGCGCTTTCGACCAGGTCCTGCGCGGCCGAGCAGGCGTGAAATCCGTTCTTGTAAATAATTTGGGTTATCGCCAATCCGAAACCATTTGGGCGCCCGCTGATCCTGGCAAGAACCTTGTGCTTACGATCAACCTGGATCTCCAGCATGCCGCCGAAAAGGCCCTCGCGGGCACGCAGCCGGACGTCCGTGGCGCCGCGGTCATCATGGACCCGAATAATGGCGACATCCTCGCCCTGGTCTCCATTCCATCCTACGATCCAAATCTTTTCCTGCCGCGCGTCAACCGCGCCCATTGGGACATGCTGATGGACGAGGATCTCAAGCCCACGCGCAGCCGCGCCACGCAGGAAAATTATCAGCCGGGTTCCATTTTTAAGATCGTGACCGGCCTTGCTTGCCTCGAATCCGGACTCGATCCCAATGCGAAAATATACAATCCGCCAGGTCCAAGTGGAAAGGGTCGCATCTATGTCGGCCGCCGGCCGATCGACGATACCGCCCCCGCCGGCGAATACGATTTTCGCCGCGCTTTCATCATGTCGAGCAACACTTACTTCATCACCAACGGTCTGAAAGCCGGCGTCGAGAAAATCGTCTCCATCGGCCATCGGCTGCATTTTGGTGAACGCACCGGCATTCCTACCTGGCAGGACAATGGCGGCATCTTTCCTACGCCGCGCCGCATCAAAACCGGCTGGGTCGAAGGCGAAACCGCCAACCTCTGCATTGGCCAGGGCGAAATCGCGGTCACACCCTTGCAAATGGCTGTCATGGCGTCCGCGATTGCCAACGGCGGAACGGTGTTTTGGCCGCGCCTGGTCGCGCGCATCGAGCCGCAAGACCTGCTATCCGGCGAACAACCGACCATCATCCCGCAAGGCCGCGTCCGCGATTATCTCGG
>DATENK010000550.1:0-2648 GCA_035275085.1 Verrucomicrobiia bacterium
GGCGGAAAAGACCCAGACACTTCGTCTTCGTTATATCAATCAGAACTACGACGCCAACAAGCGTACCTTGATGGGTTTGCCCGCCACGCCACCGCCGAATGAAGCCTCGCCCACCAAGCAAGCGAGCTATTCGATAGGAGATGCGCTGACAGCCGGCTACACGTGGATCCCGATTCTTTCCCTCGTGGGGTTTGCTGTCGCTTTTTCGTTTTGCGCGAACGACCGGTTCCTTTCCTGGACCCAGCGCAACAGCTTCATCATTGTCCTGGTCACGCTTGTTCCGCTGGCCGTGGCGATCGTGAACTCAAGCGGGGGCAAAGCGCTGGGAAATACGACGCCCTGGGAACCGGCGAAGATTCCCTTCCTTCTGGGGTTCGCGGGAATGTTGACGGCGCGCTACAAAGATCTGGCGCGCACCTACTGGGGGATACCGCGAGCGCGCGACATCATTCCTCTCGTGGTCATGGCCGCGATTCCCTTCATCCCGTTTTTTGCGCTCAAGGATTTTGGCCAGATGCTGATCTTCAGCGGGGCCTATGCCACGCTTTACCTGGTTGCCGTGCGTCGCTGGCCGCAGTTGCTGGTCTTTGTCGGCTCGGTGGTGCTGGTGATTTCGATCCTGGTAATCGGCGCCTTGCCCCGCAACGTACAGGAAAAGTTTCCACTCCTGCCGACGATGGCGCGGCCGATTCAACGGGCTTTGCCGTCGCGCATTCAGCAGCGTTTCCATCTCTGGCTGGACGGATTTGATCCGCCGTCTCCCGAGGTGTCGTGGTGGAAGAAAGAGTACGAAGAAGCGCTCTCCGAAAACCCGCGGATGAAAGAACTGGCGGAAGAAAGCGAGGCCATGAAGCGCAGTGTCAACACCGATATCTGGTTCGACAAACTCGCCTTCCAGCCGGCCCAGGCAATCTTTGGAATTTCTTCAGGCAAGACGAGCGGGCGTGGCCTGGGCCTCGGGTTCCCCGAAGTAATTCCCATTGCCGATTCGGACTATGTATACGCCGCAATTGCCGAGGAATTGGGCCTGCTCGGAGGCGGGCTGGTTATTCTCGCGATCATTATTTTCGTCATCGCCGGTGTTCGCACTTCAATCGAAGCGCGTGATATGTTTACGAAGTTATGCGCTGCCGGGCTGACAGCCTTTGTCGGCATCCAGGCACTGGTGAATATTGGCGGGATTCTGCGCGCGTTGCCGATGACCGGAATCACTTTGCCGTTCGTAAGCCACGGCGGATTCAGCCTGATTACAAGTTTTGCCATGCTGGGAATGTTGATGGCATTTTCACATCGCAACGCGCAGGACGCGCAAGCATTCGCGCGCGTCAGACGCGAGCCCGAAAGCCAGATTGAGTTGGAGGCGGTTGAGTGAGCGCACCCCTGCCGGCAAATAAGATCACCGCGGCGTCGATTAGCGACCGCGGACTGAACGAGAAACGGCCACTGAATGAAGATTCGTTCCTGTCCGATCACGAGCGCGGCATCTTCGCCGTCGCGGATGGTGTAGGCGGCGCCGAGGCGGGCGAAGTGGCTTCGCAAACAGCCGTCGATGTGCTCAAGGAAGCTTTCCGCCACCGCGTCAGTGACGGCGACGACGTCGAAGACCTGATGGAGCTGGCCATCCAGCGCGCCAACAGCTCGATTTACCAGATGGCGCGCGAGCATCCCCGCTTTTCGATGATGGCCACGACAATCGTCGCGCTGCATCTCGAAGGCTCCCGGGCAACTATCGGACACGTGGGTGACTCCAGGCTCTATCGCCTCACCTCGACCGGCGATCTCGTGCGCGAGACCGCAGACCATTCAGTTGTCGAAGAAGAAGTCCGGGCCGGCCGCATGACGCCCGAACAAGCGGCAAACCATCCCAGCAAGAATGTGATCAGCCGTGCACTCGGCGCTGAAGACTTTGTCGAAGTCGACATGAAAACCGTCGAAGTCGAAGAAGGCACGGCTTTTCTACTGTGCAGCGACGGCATCACCCGGCATATTTCTGACAATGAGCTGCGCGACCTGCTGCGCAGCGGTCTGGCTCTCGATGCCTTGTGCGCGGAAATGAAAGAGCGGTGCTATCAGCGGGGCGCCGAGGACAACCTTACCGCAGTTGTAGTACAGGTCGGCACGCCGGCGTTTGCAGGCTTCGATGCTGACCGCACGGTCGATGCTCACGTGCCCGCGCTGGCGGCCACTCGGCCGGACGTTATTCTCGAGGAGCCGCACACGGTCTTGACGCCGGCATCGCGCATTGCTTTTCCAGGCCCTTCACCCGCATCAGAAATGCCGCCGGCAGTGGTCGCGGCGCAAGCTCAGGCCCCGTCTGAAGGAGGTCATCCGGTGTTACGCTTCTTTGTCTTTCTGCTGTTCCTGGCGGTGGCCGGCGGCGCGTTTTACGGCGGGATGCGATACCAGCAATTTCGCGCGGCCGGGACGGCTAATACCAATGCCCAACCGAGTCCGAGTCCCGATAGCGGCAACGCCGCATTCGAAAACAAACGGGCGGCAGTCGATGCGGATCCGCAAAAGTGGCTCGCCGACAATCTCCCTGTAGGCTCAAAGCTGACCGATTCGAAAGATCCGGAATTTCTCTACCTGTATGGCCGGGCCCTCATGCTTACGGGCGCACATCGTGACGCCGTGCAAGCCTTCGACAT
>DATENK010000551.1:0-2976 GCA_035275085.1 Verrucomicrobiia bacterium
CGACCCCAAAATAGCGCTGCAACTCTTGAAAGTTCTCTTCGAGCGTTTGCGTGAGGCGGACGCCAGGATCTTGGAGCTGCAAAAAACTTCTCCGCAGCCCGCGCTCGTTCCGGAAGTCGTGCCCGCAATGCCACGTCAGGAACAGCTGACTGTGACGTTGGAAGGAATCACGCCCCGGGCTGCCGCCGCACTATCCGTCACTCCTTTTCAGATCACACAGTTCCCGTTTCGGATCGGCAGACAGAGTCCAGATCCGCTTCTCTACAATGATCTGATGCTTCTCGACTCTGTGCCGCTGCAAATTTCTCGGCATCATCTGGCCATTATCCAACAACAAGGCCGGGTCGGGGTTGTGGACCGAGGTAGCACCCTCGGTTCATGGGTGGATGGTCAACAGATCGGCGGGCGATCCCGGCTGCCGGGTCCGGTGTTTTTTACCGGGTCGGAAGGACTTCTGGTATTAGGCACTCAAGAGTCCCCATTCAAATATCGCGTGAGAGTGGCTGCTCACGGTTCGTGAGATTCTGCTGGCGAAGAGAAACCGCATTGAGTCAATTCATGCAGTGGCGGCTGACGAGCCACGTGCGCCGCGATCACAAACATTCTGGCAGCAGCGGACATATCCGGCAGGAATGCTCTAAGAGCTTTCCAGTTCAGTGCGATGAACACCTGATTACTGCCTTACGCACACTTTGCAGAAGCCGGTTCGCGCCGGCCGTGGATGTTGTTGCATCGGGTAGTGGTGTGACTTAAAATCCCAAGGACCTGGAAGGATCCGTGCCCGATTCGAGCCCCGCTCCCGACACCAAAATCAATCACTTTTCAGTGCAGCTGTTGCGCGGTGGCCGCGATCGCTATACTACGCGTAACAACGGAACGGGCGCCGGTACTTTCGCGAAAATTGGCATTGATCTCCGAGATTGACTTTAAAGGGAATGCCAAGGCGGTCGCCGCAGAATGATTCGAAGCTCGCGGTCTTGTGATAAGCGCGAGAGAGATACTGCCGGATGTAGACGAAAGGGCAGCCATGGACAACGTCAATCCACATTTTAAACCGACAAGAGTTTATCTTGAGTCGATGATCGTCACTGGGATGCTTCCGACCAAGCACCAGCGACTAAGCGACTATTTTAATTTGGCGGCCGGCTACGAAGGCTTCGCTCTCAAAGACTCGAGCGCGGAAGATTTCGACGGCCATCCCTTTGCGGTCAACTCTGGGGAATTTCTGATATACAAACCGGAAGTGATATTGGTCGCCGACATGCGCGAAACAGAGGAAGCCGGTTCATCAGGAGCGGGTCTTGAGCGGATCGACAAAGAAGGCAGAAAAGTTATGCTGAGTGCCGGCCCCTTTTGGCTCCAAGGAACGATTCACATTTTACCCGGGAATATGCTCCAACATGTCTTGACCGGCAATACCGGATTCGTTCCTCTGACAGAAGCAAGGCTACTCAAGCCAGTGCAATCTGAACTTCGGACATTCCTTATCAATCAGACCAAAATAGGCGTTTTGGTTGCTCTGGATTAAAATTTCACGAATTCAATTTGGCCCGCGTCATACACCGAGCCAGCACCGCAGCTGCCATAGAGCAAGTCGCGATGGCGATATCGTGAGATACGATACTGCTGGCAAAGAACTTCGTTACTGGCTGAAACATCACGGAACACCGCGCGCTCATTGAGACTCCCGAAAAAATCGTCCGTGCATCGGGCAAGTTGATTTAGATCGCTCATTTCAATGCTTCGAGAATTCTCGAAACTTGGAAGTCCCGGCAGTAATGGGCAGACCAAGTCTCAGATTAGAGATGAAGCCCCTCGCGCTGAGGCACGAACATGAATATGGTTTTCTCTGCACCAATCCCTTAATGCGTTGCTCGGCATCAGATCCTTGACGTTCTTGATGCGGATGTGCGTGTTGTTCGAAAACCTCTCGGGATACTTAGCGCTCACTATTTTGTTTCCCCGTTAGACAGTTTGTCCGGCTTGGAATAAAACACGGCCTGCGGTTAAAAAGGAGCCGGAAATGATGTCTCATTTTCACACACACGACGGGTGGAGCTGGCCATGACCGATGTCGGATTGTTCGACGCAATGTATTCGGCGCGGGCGCTGCGGCGGCTCAAACCGGATCCGGTGCCGGAGGAGATTATCACGCAGATCCTGGACGCTGCGATCCGCGCTCCTTCAGCGGGTAACTCGCAGCACTGGGGTTTTGTCGTGGTGCGCGATCCGGAGGTGCGACGTCAGCTGGGTCTGATCTATCGTAAAGGCTCAGATATCGCGAAAGCGATCTATCAGGCGCGCGGCCGTCCCGCGCATCTTACCGAGGAACAGTACCAACGTATGATGTCGTCCGGCGCGTATCTCTGGGAGCAGATGGGCGACGCGCCGGTGCTGCTCGTGCCGTGTCTGCGAGATCGGCCGCCGCCCTCGCGGGAGGTGCTGCCAGCTGCGGTGCAGGCGATCTACGAGCAGGAGCTTCTTTACACCGACAGAATTCGCGGCGCCAGCATCTATCCGGCCGTGCAAAATATTGTCCTGGCCTGCCGCGCTTTCGGTTTAGGCACTCTGATAACAACCAATCACATGCGTTGCGAGGGAGAGGTCAAAGCCCTGCTGGGAATACCGGAGGACGTTTTTACTTATGCGCTGATGCCCATCGGTTATCCCGAGGGCAAGTTCGGCCCGGTGAAACGGCGGCCGGTCAATGAAGTAGCTTTTGCTGATCACTGGGATACCGCGTGGCCGGCATGATCCCTAAGCCTCAGCAAAGCCAGCGGCGTCACTTCGATGGAAAAATGGTTTGCGGCAAAAGAGCCGGTGAGGTTCCGCTGCGGCGGCCGCCGGCGAGGGAGCGTCTGACAGCGCACGAGTGTTGCAAGCCGCGCTCGATCTCTTTCCTGACGAGTTGTAGCGAGGCCGCACGAATCTGAAAGCTAGCGGTTCATGGGTTCGAGTGCCGGATGGCGGAAAATT
>DATENK010000552.1:0-3095 GCA_035275085.1 Verrucomicrobiia bacterium
ACGCCCTTCGGCAATCCTTCCGATCAACTGCTCAACGGCCATCTCGCGGGACGCGACGTCGTCTTCCTGCCGCGGCACGGTCGTGGGCACCGGATTCTTCCGAGCGAACTGAATCATCGCGCGAATATCTGGGCCATGAAGAAATTGGACGTCGCGTGGATCATCAGCGTGAGCGCCGTGGGTTCATTGCAGGAGAAATATCGGCCGTGCGAAATCGTGTTGCCGAATCAGTTCATCGATCGCACCAAGAAATCGTTGGAACACACGTTTTTCGGCAATGGGATCGTGGCTCACATTGCTTTTGCGGATCCGATCTGCGAAGAGTTGCGTCAGCTTCTGCTGATGAGTTGCCGAAAGATCGCCGCGCCAGTGCACGACGGCGGCATCTACGTAAACATGGAGGGCCCGGCATTCAGCACACGCGCGGAATCCATCGCGAACCATCGCGCCGGGCACGACGTAATCGGCATGACGAATCTCGGCGAAGCCAAATGCGCTCGCGAAGCCGAGATCGCCTACGCCACCATGGCGATGGTGACGGATTACGATTGCTGGAAGACCGACGTTGAGCACGTGACCGTCGAAATGGTCATTGAAAACCTGCACAAAAACGCGGCGATGGCCAAACGCGTGGTGCTCGAAACCATTCCGTTGATTCCCACTGAACCCGGTTGGCCCTGCCACCGCGCGTTGAAGAACGCGATCATGACCGACAAGCGCCTTTGGCCCGCGAAAACCAAGACTGCCCTGAAACCGATCCTCAAGAAGTACGGTTAAAGCGGTAGATTCAGCAGCCGCTTCGCGTTGTTGAACAGCAGCTTGCGTTCGATCTTCTTTGAGCCCGCGAGCTTTCGAACCGCCGCAATCGTGTTTGCGCCCTGGCAGCCGGGACCACGTCCAAAAATGTCATTGCAATCGCTGCCGAACATCAACTTGTCCTGGTGTTTCTCAAGAAACCAGCGCGCATGCTCTTCGTCGCGATTCAGAAAATTCAGTCCCGACCCGGCCGACAAATCGCCGTGCATGTTGGGGTAATCGCTTAGCAGTTTGTCTGTAATCCCACCACGCGTCACTGGTCCTGTCGGGTACATGACCTTTTGTTCGTGCTTCTTGTCGACGTTACCCCACCAGGTTTGCGCATGCCCGATGAAGTTTACGGTTGGAAATTTCTCCAGCGTCTTATGGAAGTTCTCGATGCCAGTGTTGTATTGGTCATGCATGAAATGCAGCAGCATCGGCACGCCGAATTCCTTTGCCACTTCCGCGACGCGATGCAACGCCGGCGAATCGCAAGCGACTTTGAACTTCTGTTCGCCGATTCCGATGCCGCCGGTCTTCAGGTATTTGCGGACTTCGGCCACTGCATTTTCGTCATCGGTGATTTCGTTCGCGAAATACCAGTAGTGGCCCGGATGTTCCTTCGCCAGATCCACCACCGTTTGGTTTCCACCGCACTGCGCGTCCAGCCCATAAAGGCGGCCCGCCGGCAGCAGGATTGTTTGAGTCACGCCCATGGCCTTCTGGTGCGCGATCAGTTGCGGATTCGTGCGGCCGCTGTAATTCGTGTGCTGATGGATATCGATGATCGGCTCGGCAGCGGCTTCCTGCGCGCCGACAGCGAAGGCGGAGACAGTGGCGGCTGTGGTCAAAAGAAAATCGCGGCGCGAGCGCATTTCTCGCTGAGTTTGCCGTTGGCTCACCTCCCGTGCAACGACCAAATGTTCCCTATGTCAGGATCGGCTTGACCACCTGCCCCTGCACGTCGGTCAGGCGGTAACGGCGGCCCTGGTATTTGAAGGTCAGTTTCTCGTGGTCGATGCCCAGTTGGTTCAGGACGGTAGCCTGCAAGTCGTGGACGTGGACCGGATCTTTCGCCACGTTGTAGGAGAACTCGTCTGTCTCGCCGTAAGCGAAGCCGGCCTTGAAGCCGCCGCCCGCCAACCACATCGTGAAGCAGCGCGGATGATGGTCGCGCCCGTAATCCGTGGCGGTCAATTTGCCTTGCGAGTAACTGGTGCGGCCGAATTCGCCGCCCCAAATCACAATTGTGTCGTCCAGCAATCCGCGTTGCTTCAAGTCCATCACCAAAGCCGCACAAGCCTGGTCCGTTTTACGGCATTCGTTGCGAATGCCGTTGGGCAGACCGCCATGATGGTCCCAGCCTTGATGATAGAGTTGGATGAAACGGACGTCGCGTTCCGCCAGGCGTCGCGCGAGCAGACAATTCGCTGCGAACGTCCCGGGTTTGCGCGCATCAGAGCCATAAAGGTTCAACGTCGTGTCCGACTCTTTGGAGATATCCATCACTTCGGGGACGGAAGTTTGCATGCGATAAGCCATCTCGTATTGGCTTACGCGGCTGTTGATATCCGGATCGTCGAGGTCCTGGAATTGCAAGTGGTGCAGTTCCGCGAGGCGGTCTAGCATTTTCCGCCGGCTCTCGGAAGTGACACCGGGCGGATTGTTAAGGTACAGCACGGGGTCCTTGCCGGAGCGGAATTGAACGCCCTGATGAACAGAGGGCAGAAAGCCGTTGCCCCAAAGCCGAGCATATAAGGGCTGATCGCTGGTTGCGTTGCGCGAAATGAGCACGACGAAGCCGGGAAGATTTTCGTTGAGGCTGCCGAGGCCGTAGCTGATCCATGAACCCATCGAGGGGCGGCCTGCTTGTTGCGAGCCGGTCTGGAAAAAGGTGATCGCCGGATCGTGATTGATCGCCTCCGTGTGCATGGAGCGAATGAAGCAAAGCTCGTCCACGATTTTCGCGGTGTTCGGGAGCAACTCGCTGACCGAGGCGCCGCAGCGCCCATGCTGCTGAAATTTGAAAACCGACCCGGCCAGCGGCAGCGATGATTGAAACGCGGACATGGTCGTCAGCCGTTGCCCCATGCGCACGGACGCGGGCAGTTCCTGCCCGTTCATTTTGTTCAACATCGGTTTGTAATCGAAGAGGTCCATTTGCGATGGCCCGCCGCTCATGAACAAATAGATGATGCGTTTGGCGCGCGGGGCGAAATTGGGAAAGTTCGGCAAACCCTGGGCGGCCATCGAGTCCGAGCTGAGCAATCGGGCCAGCGCCATGCCGCCGATCCCGA
>DATENK010000553.1:0-3315 GCA_035275085.1 Verrucomicrobiia bacterium
AGGGCTCGCAAAGCCGAGCCACTGGCCCCGATGCCGCCGATCCTCAGACCTCACTCAACACTCGGCGCAGCTCTTTCATTCGTGCCGCACTCAATACTGTTAGCTTTTGGAGGGGGTCACGATGTACCCAGCTCTTCCCAGAGAGGCCAAAATTGGGCTTGACGGTGCGCGGCCGAGCCCTACTCTCACGGACGAGCGGCATATGCGCCACTCTGAGCTAAGTCTTGTTGGGTTCGTGCAGGATCTTCGAAACTGCGAGGTGACTTTTCTTCTGAATTCACAACGTCGGTTGCGCAGTTTCGTAAATGCCATCCATGAAGACGAATCGCTCCGTGCTCGGAGTGGCGTGCGTGGCGCTCGCGGCGCAGACCGGTTGCGTTCAGGATAACGCGGGCGCGCCAGACTCGAAGAAGCCGAAATTGGTGTTTATCACCAGCGGGACGAATTTGTTTTGGCAGGAGGCAACGGCTGGCATCGAAGCGGCCGCACGGGACTTCAAGGCGGAATTCAATCTGGT
This sequence comes from Verrucomicrobiia bacterium, assembly GCA_035275085.1. GTDB lineage: Bacteria > Verrucomicrobiota > Verrucomicrobiia > Limisphaerales > DATENK01 > DATENK01. The sequence continues at coordinate 518 of DATENK010000553.1, forward strand.
AAGAAACTCGTCGAACGCACCCGGGGAGGAAGAGTCGGACGGAATTGCATTCACGCCGATCAACGGGGCGGCGCAACTGGTCGCCTCAGGCGGGCGCGTATGTTTCGTAGGCGTAGATCATTACCGAGCGGGGCGCAAGGCGGGCGCGCTGGTGAAAGAGGCCGCTCCGGCTGGATGCAAGCTAATTATATTTTCTCAAACACCTGATTTTGTGCTGGCGCAGGAGCGGCATCATGGGATTGAAGACGAATTGCCCGAGTCGCGGTTTCTGATCATCGATGTTAATTCCAAGTCCGCGATTCTTCATCATCTGGATGCGGCGGTCATCATTGCATTGTCGGGACGGGATCTTGCCGCGTGCGCGGAGATGTTATGCGCGAAAGATCGGCTCGATGAAATCAAGTTGTTCGGCTTTGATGAAGACAGCGGCACGCGCGAGCTGCTGGCGGTCGGGCATGTCTACAGCGTGGTGGCCGCGCAGCCATACCAATACGGATATCATGCGGTGCGCGTGTTGGCGGCGCTCAGCCGCGGCGACATGTCGGTATGGCCGCGCAGCGGGTTCCTTGACCTGCCGCTGGTGGTGCTCGGGCGCGAAACTGCTTCACAGGGCGAAGGCCACGACCTACATTCGGCGTATGATTCAACGTTATTCCCGCGCGCAGATGCGGGAAATCTGGACGGAGCAACGCAAGCTGGAAATCTGGCTGCAGATCGAATTGCTGGCGGCGGAAGCGTTGTCCGCTGAAGGACTGGTGCCCAAAGCCGATCTTGAACAAATGAAAGCCAAGGCGGCGTTCGACGTCGAGCGCTGCAAGGAGTTGGAGAAAACGCTGAACCACGACGTGATCGCATTTACCACGAATGTCGCCGAGAACATCGGCACCGGCGCTAGCCGCTGGCTGCACTTTGGATTGACGAGCAGCGACGTGGTGGACACCGCGTTTGCGGTGCAGATGGTGCAGTCGGCCGACCTCCTGATCAATGATGTGCGGGAATTGCGGAAGGTGATCGGGGCAAAGGCGCGGAAGTATCAGTTCACGCCGATGATTGGGCGCAGCCACGGCGTGCATGCGGAACCGACGACGTTCGGGCTGAAGATGGCGTTGATGCACGACGAATTCGGGCGCGCGTTGAAACGATTGGAAGCGACGCGGGACAGTGTGGCAGTCGGGAAATTGTCGGGCGCGGTTGGGACGAGCGCGCACCTGGCGCCAAAGGTCGAAGCGTTCGTCTGCCAGCGGCTAGGGTTGCGGCCGGCGCCGATCGCGACGCAGGTGGTGCAACGCGATTTGCACGCGGAGTTCATTTGCGTGTTGTCACTGGTCGGCGCGAGCATTGAACGCTGGGCGGTGGAGTTTCGGCATTTGCAGCGGACGGAAGTGTTGGAGGCAGAGGAATTTTTTAGCAAAGGCCAGAAAGGTTCGAGCGCGATGCCGCACAAGCGAAACCCGATCACAAGCGAGCGGCTGACGGGGCTGGCGCGTGTGTTGCGCGGCAACGCGGTGGCGGCGTTGGAGAACGTGGCGCTTTGGCATGAGCGGGACATCAGCCATAGCTCGGTGGAGCGGATCATTTTTCCGGATTCGTGCACGTTGTTGGATTACATGCTGGTGACGCTGACGAAGCTGGTTGATGGACTGATCGTTTATCCGGAGAACATGGCGCGCAACCTTGAGTTGTCACTCGGGTTGTGGAATTCGCAGACGGTGCTGCTGGCCTTGATCAAAAAAGGACTGACGCGCGAGCAGGCGTATGAGCTGGTGCAGCGCAACGCGATGAAGACGTGGGAGGCCAAGCACGCGGGGCGGCCGGATGCGGATTTTAAAAAGCAACTGATGGGTGATCCGGACGTAGGGAAACATTTCGCCAAAGGCGAGTTGGATCAGCTTTGCTCATTGGATTTTCATTTGAAGCAGGTAGAGGACAGGTTCAAACAATTGGGGTTGTGAGCAGCCTCGCCAACAAGTCCATCGTGGTCGTAGGTGGCACGAGCGGGCTTGGCCTTTCCGCCGCGAAAGCGTTCATCGCGGCTGGGGCGAAAGTGGTGGTGATGGGCAAGGACGCCGCGAAGGTGGATGTCGCGAAGACTGAACTGGGTTCGGCTGCGTTGGGTCTGGCGGCGGATGCCACACAAAGCACCGCGGCGGCGGCGGCCATTAATGTCGCTGTAAAGAATTTCGGACGCTTCGATGGCCTATATCACGTGGCCGGCGGCAGCGGACGCAAGCACGGAGATGGGCCTGCGCACACAATCACCAACGAAGGCTGGGAATACACGATCGAGCAAAATCTCACGTCGCTCTTCTATTCGAACCGCGCGGCGATCCAGCAATTTCTGACGCAGGAAAGCGGTGGGGCGATCCTGAACATGAGTTCGGTGCTGGGTTTCGCGCCGTCGAAGCATTATTTCGCGACGCACGCTTACGCGGCAGCGAAGGCCGCGGTGATTGGTTTCACGAAATCCGGGGCGGCCTTTTATGCCCCGATGGGAATTCGAATTAACGTGATCGCGCCGGCGCTTGTCGCCACACCGATGTCCCAACGTGCGCAAGGCGATGCGGACGTGCTTTCATTTATTGCGACGAAGCAACCGCTGGATGGCGGCCGCATCGGACAACCGGGAGATTTGGACGCTGCCGCAGTTTATTTTATGTCGGACGATGCGCGGTTCGTCACAGGGCAAGTGCTCGCAGTGGATGGCGGTTGGTCGGTGTCGGACGGCCAGGTGCACGTTGAGCGCGCGCCGATTCCGCCGGCACGGAGTATGGAGACGGGAAGCCTTGTGAACAAGCTGG
>DATENK010000554.1:0-9106 GCA_035275085.1 Verrucomicrobiia bacterium
GGCGATGTAAATGACTCGATGCAATGCGTGAGCGCATCCATGCCGGTCGCCGCGGTTAACTGTGGTGGAAGGTCAGCCGTCACTTCCGGGTCAAGGATCACCAGCTTGGCTAGCAAGCGCGGCAGAAAAATCACTGAACGCCGCTGCGTCCCTGCGAGCGTGATCACAGAACTACGTCCGACCTCGCTGCCAGTACCAGCCGTGGTTGGAATGCAAACGCATCGAGCGAGGCCACTCCAGTCGTCGTGTGTGTTAAACTTTGCGAGTTTCAGGTCGGGTTTTTTGGCGAGCAGCCGACAGGCTTTCCCGACATCGAGCGCACTGCCGCCCCCAAAGGCGATTACCGAGTCACATTTGCTTTCGCGAAACGCTTTCGCCGCGTCGATTACATCCTGTTCGATCGGATTGGTGTGCACGCCATGAAAGAGGTCCCAGCTCTTGCCCAATTGGGATGGCCCGAGGGTGTTGCGCAGGATTTCGAAAGCGCGCGTTTGCAACAAGCCGCCATCAGTGACGACCAGCGGCCGGCGCGCGCCCATTTGCGTGAGTCGCGCAGGCAATTCGGATATCGTTCCCGGCCCGAAAAGTGTCGCGGTCGGAAATGAGAAATTAGCAACGGCACTACTCATAACCCAGCATTGGTTGGACGGTTACCGGTACGAAACAGTTCATCCGAAGTCAGCTCAAACCGATAGTTCCGAACAAACTCTCCGAATGGCGCCATTATTTTGACATTTTTGTGCGTAAATGGGTCACGATAAGCAAGCCCGCTCGAACGCAGCGCCAGCGGCTGGCCTGAACCGTTCCCATACAGCGCATCACCAATCACAGGATGGCCGGCGCCGGCGAGGTGCACGCGAATCTGGTGCGTGCGGCCAGTGAGCGGCCGGGCGGCGATCAATGACGTTGCATCGATGGTCTTTAGCACCCGAAAGTACGTCTCGGCATCCTTCGCCGGCTCCGCAGGGACGCCTCGCCGTACCTTAATGGGTTCGGTGCACGTCCATTCGATTTCTTTCGGCACACCAGTAACTACCGCCAAATACGTTTTCTGGACCTGGCGGCCCTCGAACAATTCGGAATAGGCGCGGATGGCTCCCTGGCTGCGCACGAACAATACAGCGCCACTCGTTTCCGCATCCAGTCGATGCACGAAGCGCAGAAACTTGATGTTGCGTGAGCGCGCCCAGAAGTCGCGGGCGTTAATGGAAGATTCTAATGCAAGCTGCAAATTGCGCGCGGTCTTTTCCCACGAAGTCGGGACCATCAGCCACCCTGCGGGCTTGTCCAGGACCAGCACAGACCGATCCTCGTAAAGAATCGGTATGATCGTGCCGTCCGGCAATTCGATGTCCCGTGATTTCGCCACGCTTTTCAGCCCATCATGTGCGCCTTCAAGATACTATACACCTGAGTGGCATCGATGGTTGCGCTGGGCAGCAGATTCGGTTTTTCTGAGATGATTACAGGGAAGTCGCCTATGTCGGCCGGCCGAATGCCGTGCGAGCCCTTTACCAGCGTGGCATCGAGCGGGATCAGGTCCATGAGCATGCGAAAACCGAGCTTTTTGCGCAGAAGCTTGGTGGCAATTTTGAGCTTTGGAAGCTTTAGTCCGGGATCGAGAAACAATTCGACCGGATCGTAGCCGGGTTTCCGATGAATATCCACCGTGCGCGCAAAATCGGGTGCCACCGCATCATCCAACCAGTAGTAGTAAGTGAACCACGCATTCTCTTCCGCAAGCGCGACCAATTCGCCGGCGCGCGCATGATCAATCCCCAAAGCGGCTTGCTCGGACCGACCGGCGATGCGCGCAACCCCCGGTGTGCGCGAGACCACGTCTCGCACGGCTTTCTCCAAAGAAGCATCCTTCAAATAAATGTGCGCCACCTGATGGTCCGCAACAGCAAAAGCTTTGCTCGCACCCGCGTCGAGTAGTTCCAAGCCAAGTTCGTCCTTGATCGCAATCCATCCCTGCTGCCGGAAGATGCGATTAAGATGGATTGGCTTACTGACGGGAGTGATGCCGTATTCCGAAAGCAATATCACCTGCACCTGACGACTCCGAAAAAAGCTGACGAGGTCTCCAACAATGGTATCGATCGCGGTGCAATTCTGTGCGATCGAGGGATGCTCGGGTCCGAGGCGCTGAAGATTGTAGTCCAAATGCGGCAGGTAGATCAGGCTTAACGTCGGCTGATACTTGTTTTCAATCCACTTCGCTGAGGCCGCGATCCATTCCGAGGCAGCGGAAGCGGAACCTTGCGGCGAGTTCGTTCCGGCGGCAGGACCCCAGAAGGTTGGAAACGGGAAGTCGCCGAGGTCCTTCTTGATTTCGGGCCGAATCGTAAACGGCCAGGTATAAATATCGAACACTTTTCGGCCGTCGGCCGGATACATCGGCCGTGGCGTGATCGAGTAATCCGCCGTCGAGTACATGTTGTACCACCAGAAGAGCTTGGCGCAGGTGAATGACGGCTGAATTGTGCGCATCTCCTCCCACAGTTTGTGCCCGTCGACCAGGTGATTCGATTGTTTCCAGAACTGCACCTCCGCTAATTCGCGGTTATACCAACCGTTTCCGACGATGCCATGCCGCGAGGGTGGCAGCCCAGTCAGGTAGGTGGATTGCGCCGTACACGTGACTGCGGGAATCGGGGGCGCGATTGCGCACGCGCGCCCTTTATTCTGAAACGCGTTGATCTGCGGCGTGGCAGCTCCGATTAGCCGCTGCGTCAGGCCAACCACGTTGATCACCGCCGTCCTGGTCATAGACAACCAGCCACCGCTGAACCCGGATGCACACGGATTGCAGAAGAATGTTTCATCCGTGGTTATCTGTGTTCATCCGTGAACGAATTCTTCAGGTTTTCAGCGCAGAAACTGGCGTGTCGGGAGTCATTCGTGTCAAGCGTTGCGAATGGCGCAGATGCAATTCCTGAATGGATTCGACAATCACCGCTTCGTCCATTTCATGCACTTCGATCCCCTGCCCTATTCCCTTCAACAACGTGACGGTGAGTTCGCCGCCAAGATGCTCACGGAATTCCTCCAGACCACGCAAGACGATCAGCGAGTCGCCCGAATCGACATGAAAAAGTTCATTGGCGAACGTCTCAAATCCCAATTCTTCAATGAGGCGTAGGACACGTTCGGTGCTGGCCGGCGCGAGCAGGCCCTTCCGCCGCGCATAGATCGTATCCAGCGCGATGCCGACTGCCACGGCTTCACCGTGCCGAATTTTGTAATCGGAAATTTGCTCCAGCTTGTGCGCGGACCAATGCCCAAAATCCAAGGGGCGCGCGGACCCAAGCTCGAAGGGATCACCGGAAGTCGCGATGTGATTGATATGCAGCTCGGCGCAATGATAGATCAGGCGCTCCATTGCCTCGGGCTCAAAGTTGCGCAACCGAACGGCATTGCGCTCGATGTCACCAAAGAACTCGCCGTCGCGAATGCACGCTACTTTCACCGCTTCAATGAAACCCGCCCGCTTGTCGCGATCTGAGAGCGAAGCAAGCATTGTGAAATCGTTAATAACGGCGAACGGCACTGCGAACGTGCCGATAAAATTCTTCTTACCGAACGCGTTGATCCCATTCTTTACGCCGACGCCCGAATCGTCCTGGCTGAGCGTCGTCGTTGGCAGACGGACGTGCCGCACGCCGCGATGGGCGGTAGCCGCCGCGAGACCCACGAGATCCAATAATGCGCCACCCCCTATACCAATCACATAGGAGTGACGATCAATGTGAAAACGGTCGATTTGTGATTGCACCTCCGACACATGGAAGTAGGAGTTCTTCACGCGCTCGCCACCTTCAACAATCATCGGCGGACATACCAGATTCAGCGAATCTTTCCTGGCGGCAAACCACGCCTGGATCTTTGGCTCGAGCGCCGGCTGGCGGATGTGCAGCGATTCGTCCAGGACAATGAGCACCTTCGGCAGTTCCCGATCATGCGACTCACACAGGACGTCCTTCAGTAATGGATTTCCGACATCGAAAACGTCGCGGGTAAAGAAAATCCGATGCGGAAAGCTCAACTGGATTGTTCGTTCGATCGCCCGCATCGTGATGATAATTTCGACCGTTTGACGCCGCTTTTCGAGCAAATATTTAACAGGCGCGTCGCAGCCGTCTATTCTTCCGGCAGCGTAAAGAAAAACGTGCTCCCTACACCGAGGTCGCTCTTGACCCACACTTCGCCGCCGTGGGCCTGCACAATATGCTTCACGATCGCCAGGCCCAGACCGGTCCCACCGCTTTCTCGCGATCGCGCGCGATCTACGCGATAAAACCGCTCGAACACACGTTCCTTGGCTTCAGGGGGGATCCCAGGCCCCTCGTCCTGCACCGAGATCTGCACCTTCTTGTCTCCGGTCGATTTGCCGACAATGGTCACGCCGCCGCCGGCCCGCCCGTACTTGATCGCGTTCTCCACCAGGTTGAAGAGCACCTGTTGCAAACGGTCCACATCAGCCTGTGCTGCCAACGCCGCGGGGACCCGGTTTTCTATGGTCACCTGCTTTTCCCTCGCGCGCGATTGCAAGTCCTCTCGGACGCGCTCGACCTCATCATAGATATTCACCCGCTGCAAATTCATTACAATTTGGCCGCTCTCCAGGCGCGAGATCGTAAGCAAATCCTCGATCAGAAACGTCAACCGGTTGGTGTGCTTCTCGATCGTTTTCAGAAATCGCGTGGCCAGCTCCGGGTCGTTCTTTGCTCCATCCAACAAAGTCTCCACGAAGCCCTTGATCAGCGAGAGCGGCGTCCGCAATTCGTGGCTGACGTTCGCGACGAATTCCTGCCGCGTATTTTCCAATTGCTTCAGCCGCGTCAAATCGTGGAATACCAGGATCGCCCCTTGATGCGCCCCTTGCCCGTCCATGATCGCTGCCGCGTTCAATTGCACCCATCGGTCTTCGATGCGCGGCAACTCCATTTGGTAACCATGCACCGACCGCACTTCGGGCAAGCGCTTTACGAGGTCGGCCAATTCCGGCAGTCGCAATGCCTCGAGGATTGTTTGGCCACGGACATCCGAAGTGATCCCGAACAATTTCTTGAACGATGCGTTGACCAATTCAACGCGATCGGTCTCATCCAGCAACAACACCCCTTCGACCATGCTGTCGAACAGTGCGCCCTGGAGGCTGCTTAATTGCGCCGTCGCACGCTGAAAGCGTCGCCACCAATAAACGCCGGCGGCGATCAGCGCAATCACCAGCAGCAACGTTAACCACGGCCACATACCGCCTACTCAGCGGCGAACCGGTAACCAACGCCGCGGACGGTATCCAAATACTTCGACGCGGCACCGAGTTTTTCGCGCAACCGCCGCATGTGCGTATCCACCGTGCGCGTGTCGATGGTGGCCTCGTATTCCCACACATCCTGAAGCAACTGATCGCGCGACTGCACCCGTCCGCGACGTTCGATTAAAAGCGTCAGCAACTTGAATTCCGTTGCCGTAAGTTCAACCGGGTTGCCTTTCACTGTCACTCGATGACGCGGGATGTCCACTGAAAGCTCCTTCCATTCGAAATGGTCCGGTGTTGCTTCATCGCTTTTCGGGCTGCGCAGCAGTCGCTTCACCCGCAGCACCAGCTCCCGTGGGCTGAAGGGCTTGGTCACGTAATCGTCCGCGCCCAATTCCAAACCCAGCACGCGGTCGATTTCAGCGCTCTTCGAGGTCAGCATCAGAATGGGCACCCCTGCGGTCTTCGGAGTTCGCCGCAATACCTTGCACACTTCCAGCCCGTCCACTTCGGGCAGCATCAGGTCCAGGATCACCAAATCAGGGGTATGCTGTTCCGCCTTTTTCAAAGCTTCTGCCCCGTCCGCGGCCGTGACGACATCGAGCCCGGCGCCTTTCAGATTGAAGGCGATCAGCTCAATCGCATCCGGTTCATCGTCGACTACCAGGACTTTCGGTTTCATAGGGCCCGCGGGGCAACCGCTTTCTTCCCTTTCGCGTGGCGGATATCCCGGCCCTCGTATAAATAAACCACCATTTCCGCGATATTGGTCGCGTGGTCTGCGATCCGTTCGAGGCTCTTGGCCACTACCATCAGATTCAGGCAGCGGTTGATGGTCTCTGGATGATCCGCCATATACGCTGCCAGCTCCCGATGCAATTCCTTGTTCAGCGTATCAACCGGCTCATCGCGGGGAATCACGGCGCGCGCCCGGCCCGGATCACGTTTCACAAAGGCGTCCAGCGCCTCCTTCAGCAACTCCAACGCCAGTGAGGCCAGACGCGGAATCTCCACTGAATGCCGCAGCGGCGCTTCGCGGCTCAGTTCAAGGCACCGCCGCGATATGGTCGTCGCCTGATCGCCGACACGCTCCAGTTCGTGGGATATTTTCATCGCCTGCGTAATCAGCCGCAAGTCCGCTGGCGATGGTTGCGTGGCAAGTAAACGCAGCGCGGTCTCATCGATCTCCATCTCGAAACGATCGATCACGCTGTCGTCTTCTTTCGTCCGCCGGGCCAGGTCATCATCGCGTCGCATCAGCGCTTTCACGGCTCGATTCACCGCCGCCTCGGCATGGCTCGCCATCATCAGCAGCCTTTCCTTCAACGCCGCCAGTTCGCTCTCCATTTTCTGAGGCCCAGCCACACACCTACCCTAGGGAACACCTTTCGGGCGCGCAACGCATTTCCCATAACGAACGAAGCTGCTACAGTCCTTGACATGCTGCGAATAGCGCGCGCGGTCGCCGTCCAACTGGTTCTGGCTTGCTTTTGCTTTGCTGATCCACCCCGCGATTGGGTCGAACCCATAACCGGCCATCGGGTGGTGCGTCTCTCACGCGAACCTGGCAGCGCAAGCCTTTATTTTCATCAGAACGCGTACACGGCCGAAGGCGACAAGCTCCTCGTCTCCACGCCTTCCGGACTGGCAACCGTAAATCTCACGAATTACGATTTGGATATCGTTGTGCCGCATGCCAACTACAGTATGGGCGGCAGCAGCGGGATTGAAGTCGCCCGCAAGAGCCGGCAAGTGTATTACAGCGCACGCGGTGAGACTGGCACCGTGATTCGCGCCACGCATCTCGATACCAAAGCCACACATGAGATCGTCAGGCTGCCCTTCTATGCCGCCTTCAACAGCATCAATGCAGACGAAACCTTGCTCGTGGGCACGTTAAATGAACGGCGATCCTCAAATATCCGGTCGATGAAATTTTACGCGGTTAATGTAGAGACCGGGGAATTGAAGTTCTTCAACCCAAGCACCAACTGGCTCAACCACGTCCAATGCTCGCCAACCGATCCGACGATGCTCCTCTTCTGCCACGAAGGCTCCTGGCACGACGTTGACCGCGTCTGGACCGTGCCCATCGGCGGCGACAATCCACGGTTAATGCACAAACGAACGTTGCCTTTCGAGATTGCAGGACACGAATTCTTCAGCCGCGATGGGAATTGGGTCTGGTACGATCTCCAGACGCCCCGTGCCAAAGAATTCTCACTTGCGGGCGTTCACATCAAAACCGGCGAACGCATTCGTTACGCACTGTCACGCAGCGAGTGGAGTGTCCATTACAATATTTCAAGCGATGGCAAACTGTTCGCGGGCGACGGCGGCGGCCCCAACAGCGTCGCGAACCGAACGCCAATGCCTGAGAACAAGCCGCTTCATCCGCCCGGGAACGGCCAATGGATTTATCTTTTCCGCCCCTCTTCGAGCTTCGAGACGAACATCATAAATGGCGAACCGGTAAAAGTGGGTCGCCTGGGTGCCGAGAAGCTCGTCGACCTCTCAAAGCACAATTACCAATTGGAACCCAACGTCACTTTTACTCCTAACGCCAAATGGATTGTATTTCGCAGTAACATGCAGGGCGAGCGCCACATCTACGCCGTCGAAGTCGCAAAGCACGAATAGGCAGTCCCCGCGCTATTCCTGAGAGACCCCCGTTTGGTCGGGACAATACCCCATTCCGGCACCGCCGGCTTTCTCCTAGGGTCGTTCCCAACGCAATGTTGAAACAACTAATACCTTCCGCACATGAAAGTAAAACCTCCCGCTTCAAACATCGAATGGACCGCCTGGGCTGAGAAGGATCCGCTTTATGCCGTCGCCACCTGCCCGGAGCGAAACAAGGGCGGGCTCACGCCCTGGTGCGATGATGCCTTTTATGCGCTGGGGAAGCCAGATTGGGACGATTTCCGGACGCGCTGGGAACAATACGGATTAGATCGCGACAGTTGCGTCGAGATCGGCTGCGGCGCGGGGCGGATGACGCGCCAAATGGCAGAGCACTTTGGCGTCGTACATGCCTTTGATATTTCGGAGCACATGCTGGAATACGCGCGGCGAAACGTCACCGCCAGGAATGTGGAATTTCGCCGCACCAGCGGCGCCGACCTGCCGGTGTTTGACTGCACCATTTCGAGCGTCTTTTCGTGCCATGTGTTCCAGCACTTCGACTCGCTGGAAATCGCCCGTCACTATTTTTTGGAAAGTCATCGGGTCTTATCCGAGGGCGGAACACTGATGGTCCATGTACCGATTTACCGCTGGCCAAATAGCTCGCGCGCCTACAACTGGTTTTATGATTGGCAAACGCGAGTACTGGACTTCAAAGCCATGCTCAATCGGCAACTTATCCGAGCGGGAGTCTTCCGGCCGCTGATGAGGGTGCTTGCATATCCCATCGATTGGATTTTCCACGAGTTGCCCAAAATGGGATTTGAAAGCGTGGAAGTAGCTGTCATTCCCCTGACACGCAACGGCGATCCGCATGCCTTCATTTTGGCGCGCAAAGGCGTGGCCGAACTCACGCAGAAGGCGAATATCGATGCGCGCGCAAGAGCGCCCCGGTATACTGCCGATCCCGTACGCGCCTTTTGGTGAACATAAAAAAAGGCTGCTCCGTTCTACGGGAGCAGCCAGTGTCGTCCCTTCCTTTTCGGTTCGAGCGATTTCTCGGTCGGCCGCTTGCGCGACCGTCGAGGAACCACTCAAAGCGTTTTCCCCAGTTTCCCTTTTGCCTCGCCACTTTAGTTCACGCGCAGAGGAGCAACAACGTAGGTGTTTACTCCAACGACGCGGGTGATTTAGCTAATCCAATGCAACTGCTCA
>DATENK010000555.1:0-3179 GCA_035275085.1 Verrucomicrobiia bacterium
AGTCATCGTTAATCGGCTCTGGCATTACTATTTCGGCCAGGGAATTGTGAACACCCCGAGCGACTTTGGGATCAACGGCGCGCGTCCGACACATCCCGAATTGCTGGATTGGCTCGCCACGGAGTTGGTGTCGCACAACTGGAGCCTGAAGCATATTCATCGGCTCATTCTCATGTCGCATACCTTTCGCCAGAGCGGCGTCGCAAATGAACGCGGCCTCGCCAATGACGCTGCGAACACGTCGCTGTGGCGTTTCGCGCCGCGGCGTTTGGAGGCCGAAGTCATTCGCGATTGCATTCTTGCCACCAGCGGCGCGCTCGACCTCAGGCAAGGTGGGCCGGGTTGGTCGCCGTTTGAGCCGAACGACAATTACGTGCGCGTGTATACGCCGAGAGAGCAGTTCGGTCCGGCGGAATGGCGGCGAATGATTTACGCGACGGTAGTCCGCCAGCGACCGGATGGCGTATTCGGCGTGTTCGATTGCCCGGACGGCGGGCAAATCGCACCCAAACGCACCAGCAGCACGACGCCTTTACAGGCGCTCAATCTTCTCAACAGCCGCTTCATCATGCAGCAGGCGGAGTTGTTCGCCGGCCGCGTGCGCGACGTCCGGCAAGCCTTCATCCTGGCATTCAATCGAATGCCGACACCGGCGGAACTCACGACCGCCGAGGAGTTTGTACAAGCTCACGGCATGCCTCTGTTTTGCCGCGCGCTCTTTAACGCCAACGAATTCGTTTATGTCTTCTAGCGTCCTTTCCCATGCGGGTCGCTGGATGCTGAATCGCCGCGACTTTCTGCGCTTCGGCGGGACGGGACTGAGCGGCATTGCGCTGCTTTCGTTACTGGCGGATGAAACGCGGCAACGCCATTTTGCACCGAAGGCGAAAAACGTTCTGCTGATCTTCGCCTCTGGGGCGCTCAGCCATATCGATGCGTGGGATTACAAACCGGAATTAATAAAACGTCACGGCCAGCCCCTGCCGGGCAATGACAAATTAATTACATTCCAGGGCGAGAATGGGAACCTGGCGCGGCCGCTATGGGAATTCAAGCCACGCGGCCAAAGTGGAAAAATGATCTCCGAGATGCTGCCTCATGTGGCGAACCTGGCGGATGACCTGTGCTTCATTCATTCAATGACCGCCAAGTCGAATACGCACGGCCCCGCCGAAAATCAGATGTCTACCGGCTTTACCCTGGATGGTTTTCCGAGCATCGGCGCGTGGGTAAGTTACGCGCTTGGGAGCGAATGCCGGGACCTCCCGGCTTTCGTTGCCATCCCTGATCCGCGCGGCGTTCCGCAGGTGGGTCCCAATCATTGGAACAGCGGCTTTCTGCCCGCCGTATATCAAGGCACGGCATTCAACGCCGACAAGCCAATTCCCAATCTCGCCACACCGCGCGAAATCGCTCCTAAATCGGAATCGGCTTCGCGCGATTTTCTGCGGTTTCTGAACGATGAGCACTTGAAGCGCCATCCAAACGACTCGGAGTTGAGTGCGCGCATCGCGAGTTACGAATTGGCCGCGAGAATGCAGCTTAGTGCGGCTGAGGTTTCGGATCTTTCCCGGGAAACGCGCGGAACTCTCGATCTCTACGGGGCGACCGACGGCAACAAAGTAAAGGCGGGTTTCGCGCGCAATTGTATCTTGGCGCGCCGGCTCATTGAGCGCGGCGTGCGCTTTGTGCAGTTATTCAATGGCGCTTACGCGATGGGGGAGGGCGTGGGAAATTGGGACGGTCACAAAAAACTAAAAGAGCAATACGACATTCATGCGCCGATCCTGGACCAGCCGTGCGCCGCGCTGATCACGGACTTGAAACACCGCGGCCTGCTCGAAAGCACGCTCGTTGTCTTTGTCACCGAATTCGGACGGATGCCCACATTCCAGAAGGACGCCAGCGGCCGCGACCATAACCCGCACGGGTTCACAGTGTGGCTGACGGGCGCCGGCGTGAAGCGCGGATTCAGTCACGGCGGGACCGACGAATTCGGCCATCGTGCGGTGACGGACATTTGCACGATTTACGACCTTCACGCCACGATTCTGCACCTGCTCGGCCTGGATCACGAACGTCTTACCTTCTATCACAACGGCGTCCACCGCCGTCTGACGGACGTGCACGGGCAGGTCATCAACGAGGTTTTGGCGTAGACCTATTCCTTCAGGCGATAAAACGTGCTCCCGCTTCCGACTGGGACCGTGACAGTGTTCAGGTCACCGGAGGGGATTATTGATTCGTTCACGGTTGACCAATTGCCACTGGCAAGATTGTCAGTTGACTCCAGAACGAAATCCATCGCCGCCGCGGGCCATGAGATCACCACATTACTTCCGGAATGCGCGATCGACACGCGTGGACGGCTCATCAACGCCTGGATCTCCGTGGCCGTCAATGCGCGATTATAGATCCTCACATCGTCCATCGAACCGTGGAACATTGAGCTGGGGTCCCAGGCCGGCCCGTCAGTGCCAATTCGGATCGGGTTCTGGTTAAGGCCGAACCCGCCATCCAATGTCGCGGTTCCTGCATCAGCGCCGTCGATATAAAACGTGGCGAGATTTCCGCGCCGCGTGAATGCGATATGGTGCCAGGCGGTATCTGATACCGTATTGCTTGAAACGATCGTGCTTGGCCCGGTGGTATCCGAGTACAGCGCCAACGTGTCCTGTCCGTTTTGAAATTGTAAATCGAAGTCCCACGTATTGGCTCCGTCAGTCTTCGCAATCAGTCCTCCATATTCACTAAGGGAATCGCGTTTGATCCACGCCGCGAGCGTAATATCCCCGGTGATGGCCAGGTCCCGGTTGTATGGCACCGAAACGTAATCATCGATATTATCGAAGTTGAGCGCTCTTCCGGATTGTCCTGCAACCACGGTCGGACCGCCAACGGCCGCGCCGTCGTTGCCACCGGCCGAATCCGCGCCGAGGTCCCTGAAATCATCAAAACCATAGCGCGCGACCAAAAAGCTGAGTTGAAGCGGAACCGTCACACTGCCCATCACGTTCCTGGCTGGCGCGCGATCCACGATCGCGTCAACGGTGAGTGCGTACGGGCCGGCCGACGGAACAAACGGCGTGGTGGTGAGAACCACCGCCTTGAGGCTCGGAAGCAGCCCCACGTCCAGAATGGTGACGCTTGCATCGATTCCGTAGTTATACTCGTCCTCC
>DATENK010000556.1:0-5053 GCA_035275085.1 Verrucomicrobiia bacterium
CTCCCCGCCCGCCCGCCGTAGCTTCAGCAAGGGCTGGGGAATTTGGAGCTTCCGGCGAATGCCGGATAGGTGCCTCTCCTGCGCAAGCTCGGCAAGGCCCCGACCAGCTCGCGCCAATTAATTTCAAGGTCACCCTGACGCAATACAAGGCGGCCCTTTGCCTTTCTTGGCCTACTCATCACTTGCATTGTCGTGCTCTGTAGCATCTTCAGTGACTTCACCGCTCGGAGGAGTGGCATTTCCCTTCATCATCTTTTCCATGAGTTGGCGTAGCTGAGCCTGCTCCGCGGCCGTAAGATTGTCTTCCGGAGTAGCAATAAGGGGCGGGTTGGGCACGGCAGGTTCCACTTTCAGGGGAGCTGACTCCATTAATAGTTTCCTAGTCGGCGCGAGCAATGCGCGTGAATTGAACGAGCTCACGTTCATAATTTCGGGAATCGTGGCGCCGTTGTTTAGAAATTTTTCAGCGCCGTCAACGACCTTTCGTTTGATAATCTCGGCCTTTTCGGGGCCGAGAGCTTGGCGCATTGCTTCGATTTTCTCGATTATAGGCAGCGATTTCGCTACCAATTCTATTCGCTCTGCCGCTTGCTTTTCTCGAAAGAAGACGACCTTGTCCCAAAGGCTCAAAATGAGTTCTTTCACTTGTTCGACGAGCTTCGCGGCACCCAAGAAATCGAACGATTTGTCACTCCCCGAATCGCAAGTCAAAAGAATCAGATCGTCTGACGATTCTCCATTCAACATGGCGACAGCGTCATACATCAAGCTAATCGAATCGATTATTTCGATAATGCGGCGCGGCGGCGAGAATTGCCGTTTGTCCTCAATTGCCAGAACCGTTAGCGCAGTCTTGTCCGCCAACACCGTCGGCAAATCGCTTTTCTTCTCAAGGATACCGCGCAGGTAATCTGGTTCTAACAGCTCCACAAATCGTGGCAGGAATTGGGTTGCGTAAAGCGTTCCCCGAATCACGTCTCGCAATGCAGCCTGCTGCTCTCCAATGATTGCTGCCATCATCTTCTCGTCCTCCAGAAGAAGTCCAAGCCCCAAACGTCTTAGCATCTCCTTTTCCGGCTCGCCAAAATTTGCGGCTAATAGCGCAAATTGATGATAGGCAAAGATTGAACGCGCGGCATTGTCTGCGGCCCCGCGAGGAGCCATTGCCATATTCTGACGCAACTGGGTCCGTTGCAACGCACTTACGATTCGTTCCGCTGCGTTGATGATCTCCACACGTCGCATTTCGCTAAGAAAACCAATTTTGAAGCCAGGGAAAAGCAATTTCTTGCGCAGACTGATGTAGGCCAATGCCAGCGACACTGAGACCACAGAACTTGCCTCGGCGTCCGAACAATCGGCTCGTTAGCTTGATTACAGCACGACGCTCGTGAAATCCGTCACACAACCGTGAGGAGAACAGCCGAATGTCGTTGAGCCGTTAGCCTTTCACGTCGGACATAATTCCAAGCTGAGGTATTATGATTGATATACCTCATATAAAAAAGGGGCGTTTTGCGACGGTGCCAACCTCTTCTCCGGCCCGGTAGAAGGCGAATGAAAGGGGGTCCGTCTGTGATTCTCGACATTCCTACGTTCACCGCATTTCGACTTAAAAGAGGGAGAATCACACACTGACCCTCTTCCGCGGTCCCATCTTCCGATTCGGGCTTGGAAGATTTTCTCGATATGCTATGCTGCTGCATCCTTTAAGGTGTTCCACCGCGATTGTCATGGCATCTTTCGGGGGCTGAAGGCAATCTTCACGACCGTCGAATCTGCAATCGGCCGGTGCCTATAGCGGCTGCAACGAGAATCATTCCGGCTCCGACAGCCAAAACAGGTAATCCCCACTGTAATTGCACGGCCTTCACTGCCAATTCTGCCAATCCGGCGAAAGGATTGTCGCTCAAGTCATGGCTCATCGTCTGCCGCAGCTTATGCATGTTGTATTCGAAGAGAGCGAAAGTGAATAGTACGCAACCCAGAGCGAGGCCCCCACTTATCCAGAGATGCCAGAACTTGCGTCGAGCGGTCTCAATCCCAGAGACAAGGCCTGCAATCATCACGATCAAGCCATCTGCCAGACCGTTTTGGAAATAATTCATCGTTCCTGCAATCGGCACGCTAACCACTGGAGCAAACACACCCAAGAATAAGATCAGGCTGCCAACAAATCCCAATGCAGTTTGCGCATCCAGAGTAATGGACTTCTGTTGCTTTGCGTCGTTTACACGCATTGTTTTCTGAGAAGGATTGGCCGACCTGACTATTGTGGCACCGGCCCGGCGATAGTCTGCAACGCGCGTCCAATCTTTCATGCCTTCGCAGAAATAATGATCGGTCGGCAAGATTTCGCCGCTAAAAACTGCCTCGCGGAACTGGGACTCGGTCAGCTCGAACGTCTCCTTGCCTTCTTGGGCAATGTAGAAGGTCATGGCACGCTGGGGGTTCGAAGGATCATGTCTGCACAAAAAAACTCGCACGCGCTCTAAAAGTCGAACTTTTTTGACACTGACGACGGTGCGCAATGACCTTTCCGCGGCAACCACGTCGATGCTCGGTTCGCAACTGCCGCCTGTGCCAACGCTCCGGCGCACTAGGGAGTTCGGAACGAGGGATAGACGTGGGACGCGCCGTCAGCACGTCCTCCGAGCGAGACATTTTTGCTATCGAGAGTGGGAAAATTGTGTAAAATCCGGCGTTCTGAAAACCCGACTGACGACGATGCATTCTAACGACAACGCACCGGGATCGACGATCCCGGCTACAGGGCGCTCCAAGCGCTTTTGTCTCATTCTCGTTAAGCCGTCGCACTATGATGAGGACGGGTATGTGATTCAGTGGTTTCGGTCGACGATTCCGTCGAACTCGCTGGCGGCGGTGTTTGGGTTGGCGAGGGATTGTGCGCAACGGCATGTGCTGGGGCCCGACGTGGAGATCGAGATCCATCCATTTGATGAAACGAATACGCGGATCAGGCCGGATAAACTGGCGCGGATGATCGAGGAGGCGGGCAGCGGAATGGTGATGATGATCGGGGTGCAATCGAACCAGTTTCCGCATGCGGTCGACCTGGCGCGGCCGTTGATCGAACGCGGGATCAAGGTGGGGATCGGCGGGTTCCATGTGTCGGGGATCACGAGCATGCTCAATGGTGAGTGCGCGGACGTGAAGAAGGCGAAGGCGATGGGCATTACGATGTTCTGCGGCGAGGGCGAAGAGAGACGGGTCGAGCTGGTCCTGAAGGACGCGTACGAAGGGAAGCTGAAGCCGTTCTACAATTTTATGGCGGACCTGCCGAACATCGAGGGCGAGCCGCTCCCGCTCATCCCGGCGATCCGCGCGGCGCGGACAGCGGGCGCAATCACGAGCTTCGACGCGGGACGCGGGTGTCCGTTCCAATGTTCGTTCTGCACGATCATTAACGTCCAGGGACGGAAGTCGCGCCGGCGTTCACCGGATGACGTGGAGAAGATCATCCGCGAAAACGTGGCCCAGGGGCTCCACAGCTTTTTTATTACGGACGACAATTTTGCCCGGAACAAGGATTGGGAAGTGATCCTGGACCGGTTGATTCATCTGCGGCTGAACGTCGGCCTCAAGATGTCGTTCATGATCCAGGTGGACACGCTTTGCCACAAGCTCCCGAATTTTATCGCGAAATGCGCCGCGGCCGGCGTGAAGCGGGCTTACATCGGGCTGGAGAACATCAACCCGGACAGCCTGGCGGGCGCGCACAAGCGGCAGAACAAGATCACGGAGTATCGCAAGATGCTTCAGGCCTGGAAGGAAGCGAAGATCATCACCTATTGCGGTTACATCCTCGGGTTCCCGGGCGACACGCCGGCCTCGATCAAGCGGGACGTGGAGATCGTGATGAAGGAATTGCCGGTGGACATCCTGGAGTTCTTTTTCCTGACGCCGCTCCCGGGCAGCGAGGACCACCAGAAGCTGGTCCAGGCCGGGGTGAAGATCGAGCCGGACCTGAACAAGTACGATTTGAATCACGCCTGCGCGCCGCACAACACGATGTCGAAGGAGGAATGGGAAGGCGCTTACAAGACGGCGTGGGAAACGTATTACGCGAACGAGCATATGGAAACGGTGCTGCGCCGGCTGGTGGCGAAGCGGGCGCCGGCGAGCAACGCGATCCTGCTGGCGACTTGGTTCAAGGGCGCGATCGATATCGAGGGAATTCATCCGCTGGAGAGCGGATTGTTCCGCTACAAGTTCCGGCGTGATCGGCGGCCGGGGATGCCGATCGAGCCGCGGTGGAAGTTCTATCCGAAGTACGCGCTCGAGTCGGCGGTGAAGATGGCGAAGTGGTTCAAGCTTTGGGCGCGGTTGCGCGGCGTGTATGTAAAGATCAAGCGCGACCCGAAGAAGTGGGAATACACGGATCTCGCGCTGACGCCCGTGACGGATGAGGAAATCGAGACGCTCGAGATTTTCCATACGCATTCGGCGCCGGCGTTTGTGGCGCAGGAGCAGAAGCGCGCGGCAGCGAACGCGGAGCGGCGCGAGCACGCCGCGGTGGCCTAGCGCGTTCGCGCTAGAAATCCCAAATCCCAGGCTCCAAATCCCAAGGAAATCCCAAACGGGAAATTTCGAAATCTCAAATCGCAGCCGTGCGAACTAAGGAGGGGCGCTTTCCAAACCGCCCGCGATCCCCGGCGGTTTGTAAACCGCCGCTCCTTGACGCGCAGGAGCAGCGAAAGCAGCAGGCGAACGCGGAAGCGCGTGAGCATGCCCCGGTAGCGTAGGTAGGGACGCCGCGCTGCGGCGTCCGCGGTGGAGGCGCAACGACGTTCGGCGGACGGCGCAGCGCGCCGTCCCTACCAGGAAGCGCAGGAGCACCATGGTGTAGCACGGGCGTCTCGCCTGTGCTCCCGTTGTCATCCTGAGCGAAGCGCAGCGAAGACGAAGGATCTCTGACTATTTCTTCGCGGTTTCGGCATCGCAGCGGGATAAGCGCTGAAATGATCAGAGATCCTTCGACAGGCTCAGGATGACATTCTTAAAATGCGTGCCCAAACGGAGTTTGGGAACG
>DATENK010000557.1:0-6232 GCA_035275085.1 Verrucomicrobiia bacterium
TCCCAAGCGTTGCCGAAGCGACGCGCAAAGACCGACTGGCGCCGATTGAAATGCCGGAAGGCATGGTGCGCTCGCCGGTGAGCTTCGACATCGACTGCAACGGCAGCGTGATTTTTAATTCGGAGCAGCGGCTGCGCTTCAACTTCGATCTTAAATTATCTACAAATTACCAATGGGAGGAGTTTGGCGTGCGCCTGAATATGCGCCCGGCGGTGTGGGAGATATATTCGATCTCTGCCAACCAGACCGTGGTTTTCAGGATGGATGACGGCCATATGCGCACTGAGCGCAAATGGACGTTCCGCGATCTGCGCAACCCGGAACGCATTCTCCGGGACATCGCGGGGCCGCTGGTTCCGGGGCTGATTACGATGATTGGAAGTCCGCTCAATTTGAATGAACTGACGCAAGTGGCTGGACGCCTGCATTGGGAAGCCCGCAACGAGCGCTTGCTCATGGGCAATGCGCGCGTGCGGGTCTATCGTCTGAAGCTTCGCCTCTTCGACGGTTATGAGGCGTCCGTGATCGTCAGCCCGATCGGTGAAATCCTGCGCGTTGATTTGCCGGACGAGATTTCGCTGATTCACGAGGATTTGGTCCAGCGCACCGAATGATCGACCTGATCCACATCGTAAAAAAGTTCGGCGAACTCGTCGCCGTGAACGATTTAAGTTTGGCAGTTGGGCAGGGTGAATTCTTCGCGGTGCTCGGGCCAAACGCTGCCGGCAAAACCACCACGATCAAAGTGCTGACCGGCTTAATTAAGCCGACGTCCGGCGCGGCGAAGGTTGGAGGATTTGACGTGCAGCAGCAACCGCTGGACGCGCGCAGGCTAATGGCGTACGTGCCGGACTTTCCGTTTCTATATGACAAACTCACGCCGTGGGAGTTTTTCCGCTTCAGCGGCCAGCTTTTCGGGATGACGGACAGCGCGATCCGCCGGGGTGGTGAGGAACTGATCGCGCGGTTCAACCTTGAGCAGTACGTGAATAAATCGATCGAGGGACTATCGCACGGCACGCGTCAACGGGTGGCAATTGTCTCCGCGCTGCTGCACGATCCGCAAGTGTTCGTGATCGATGAGCCGATGGTCGGCCTCGATCCTCAACATGCGCGAATCGTGAAGGACACGCTGAAAGAACGTTCGCGCGCCGGGATGACCGTTTTTCTGTCAACGCACCAGCTTAGCGTGGCCGAAGAACTTGCCGACCGGATCGGGATTATCCACAAGGGCAAACTGATCGCCGTCGGCACGCCGGACGAATTACGCAAGCAAAGCGGCGAAGCCGGCGCGCTCGAACAAGTTTTTCTGTCACTTACCGCGCAGGAAGCAAACCAGCGCGAGGAGCATCTAGAAGGCGCGCCCAGTTGAGGTTGGTAAAGCGTGCGCGTTGTCGCGTCGCAGACGGTCGAGTTTTTAACACGGAGGACACGGAGAGCACAAAGAAACACGGAGGCTGAACTGCAGGACGGGATTTCAAAGAGGAGCTCTTTGATGACGAGTTGATTCTCGACGCGACGATTCCAGATAGCAAATCGCGAGCGCAGTTTTGACGTGTCTCTTCGATCGAACGCTATGCAGGTTGACAACCTGCGATACAGCAGATTGGAAAATCGGCGTTACGGGGCTGTTTGCGACTGCAGCCACGCGGCGGCCAGGTTGGGCCAGGATGTGACGGGGTCTTTGGATTTGCGCAAGCCGTAACCGTGGCCGC
This sequence comes from Verrucomicrobiia bacterium, assembly GCA_035275085.1. GTDB lineage: Bacteria > Verrucomicrobiota > Verrucomicrobiia > Limisphaerales > DATENK01 > DATENK01. The sequence goes on from DATENK010000557.1 coordinate 1,716, forward strand.
CTTTTGGGTAAATGTGTAGCTCGCAGGGTGCACCGGCTTTCTTCATGGCGAGCGCGTAGAGCAAGGCATTTTCGGGACGGACCGGATCGTCCTGGGCCATGACGAGGAAGGCTGGCGGTGAGTTGGAGGTGACCTGCACTTCGGGGCCGAGTTCATTTTTGTCGCGCGGGACGAGACCGCCGGGATAAATCAATAGCATGAAATCGGGGCGGCAATTCAGTTTGTCAGCGGCATCGATTGGATCGTATGTGCGCTTGTTTGAGTTCGCAGCGAGTGCCGCGCTGAGATGCCCGCCTGCTGAAAAACCGAGCACGCCGATTTTGGATTCATCGATGCGTAGTTCTTTCGCGCGCTGTCGAACCATGCCGAGGGCACGTTGCGCATCCTGTAGCGGGGGACCGTGCCGTTCCATGCCTTCGCGCTTTGGCACGCGATACTTCAGCAGCACAGCCGTGATCCCAATCGAATTAAGCCATTCACAGACTTCGGTGCCTTCGAGGTCCATGGCGAGGATAGTGTAACCGCCGCCCGGAAACACGACGACGGCTGGACCCGGCTTCGGGGCGGGATAAATTGTGATGGTAGGTTTGCTTACATTGCCGAGGCGAATGACGGGTTTGCCGGCGATCAGGCCGTCCGAGGACTTGGTCATGTCCTTCTCCGGTCCGAGATCACCCTTTTCGCCGGGCGCGCCCTGCGGCCAAAGCGGAATTTCCTGTGGCGCGGCAAGGGTGAGCAGCGGAAGGAGCAAGATAAGAACGAAGAATTTCATGGCATTAGGAAAGCGGAAAGTGGGACGGCGTCAAGGATTGTGTCGCAAGCGGCTGAAACAGACGCGGTCCCGAAAATACGTTGCGAGGTTAAAAAACCTCGCAACCTGCCGGTCTGGAGACCGGCGCTACGAACAAGGTTTCATTGACTTGGATTCGGTGCCCCGATACCTTCTCTTGCTCGAATGAGTTTTACACATGCTTGACGTTATCGAAAAGTTGCTGATCCTTCAGGATCGAGACCGCAAAATCTCGAAACTGAAGGAGGAACTCGCGCACATTCCCGCCGAACGCCAGCAGCACGAATCGAGACTCAGCACCACCCAATCCGCCCTGGAATCAGCCAAGCACAGGATCAAGCAGCTCGAATCCGACCGCAAAAAGCTGGAATTGGACGTCGAAGGCAAAAAGCAGTTGATCGAGAAATACAGCCTGCAACAGTTCCAGACCAAGAAGAACGAAGAGTATCGCGCGCTGGCACACGAAATCGAAATGTGCAAAGACGCCATTGTGAAGCTGGACGACCAACAGATCGAGATCATGGAACGGATGGAAGCGGCGCAAAGGGAATTGGCCAATGCCACGGCGAATGCGGCGGAAGCGAGGAAGGTCATCGATGCACGTCTGGCCGACCTGTCGGCGCGGGAACAAAACCTGAAGAAAGATCTTGGGGCGCTGGAGAGCAATCGCGGCGAACTTGCGGATGCCGTTGATGAGGATACGCGAAGCCGTTATGAGCGATTGTTCCGGCACAAAGGGCACAATGTGGTGGTGGGAATTCAGCATGGTGTTTGCGGCGGTTGTCACATGACGTTGAACCGCCAGGTAGTGGTTACCTGCATGCAGGAACAGGAAGTGATCACGTGCCCGAATTGCGCGCGGATTCTCTATTATACGCGCGACATGGATTTGGCAGTTGCGGAATAGGAAGACTTACCACGCGATCCCGTAATCTTCGCCGTGGTCGCTAACCCCGCCCCAGAAGCTGCCGTGTTCGCGGTCAAAATAAATGGCAGTGATCGGCCCCGAAGTCTTTTTCTCGAAGTCGAGGTTGTAACCCATCCGTTTCAATTCCTGGCGGGTCCATGACGGTACTTCTTCGTTAAGAGTCACGCGGCCGGGCTGGATCTCGTGTTTGCCGAAGGAACTGCGCATCTGGTAGCTGGTGATGTTCGCCGCTTCGCAGGCTTCCTGCACGGTCATGCCGAATTCGACGACATTCAGGAAGAATTGTAAGAGATTTTGATCCTGGGTGTCTCCGCCCTGAACCGAAAAGCAGAGGAAGGGTTGGCCGTTGGTGAGCGCGAGGGTCGGGGTAAGCGTAACGCGGGGACGTTTGCCCGGCGTGACTACATTGAAGGGGTTTTCGGCTTCGTCGAGCACAAAGCTTTGCATGCGCTGGCTCATGCTCATGCCCGTGTGGCCGGCAATGCACGCGGGCATCCAACCGCCGCTGGGCGTGACGGATACGGCCCAGCCTTTGTCGTCGGCGGCCTGAATGGACGTGGTGCCGGCGCGGAAGGCGGCATCGAACGCGGCGTGCTCTTCCGGGGGAGGGGCGTTGGTGCGCGACTTGAACCAGTTCTTCAGGAGCGATTCATAAGGATTATCCTTTCCTTCCAGGGCGAAAGGGTTTCCCGGCGCGACGCGCGGGTTGTTCTTATCCCAATGGATGCTTTTGGCCCGAGCTGCGGCATATTCCTTCGAGAGCAGGAGCGCGATAGGTTCCTGTGGCGGAAAATCGGGATCGCCATAATAAAAATCGCGATCGGCAAATGCGAGGTTCATCGCTTGATAAATCAGGTGGATGTAGCGAGCCGTATTGTAGCTTAGGCTTTTCACGTCGAATTGCTCAAGGATGTTGAGCGCCTGCAACATGGCCGGACCCTGTGTCCAGTGCGTGAGCTTGTAAACCTCGATGCCCCGATAGGTGGTCTTGACCGGTTCTTCGATCCTCACTTTCCAGTTCGCGAGATCAGCTTCGGTATGGAGACCGCCGAGTTCCTGGCAACCGCGCACCCACTCCTTGGCGATGTCACCGACGTAAAAGCGTTCGTAAGCCGCGAGGATCGCCTGCTTGCGGTTTTTGCCAAGCATCAATGCGGCGGATTCGGCATCGACGAGTTTTTGCAGCGTCTGCAACAAATCCTTCTGCCGAAAAATCTGCCCCGGTTTGGGCAAATCAGTGAGGTAAAGTTCCTTGGAATAAGACCACTCTTTTAACTTCGCCTTGTGTTTCTCGATCTTCGCGACCGCCTCGGCCTCGATGGGGTAACCTTCGGCCAATTGCATGGCAGGTTCGAGCACTTGTTTTAAGGAGAGCGTGCCGAATTCGGCGAGCATCACCATAAGAGCGCCGGGGTTCCCGGGTGTGACAGCGGCCAGCGGACCTTCCGCAGGCGGGTAATGCATTTTCTTTGACTTGAAGAATTCCGGAGTCGCCCCGGTCGGGGCCACGCCGAGCCCGCAGATGCCGATAACCTTCCGTTCGCCAGGATGATAAATAAGCGCCTGCGTCTCTCCGCCCCAACCGACTTCGTCCAGAACGGTGCAAACGACGGCGAGCATCGCGCAGGTGGCATCAACAGCGTTGCCACCACGCTCGAACATCTTCGCGCCGGCGACTGCACCCAGCGGTTTGCCGGTGATTGCGACCCAGTGTTTACCGTGGAGAGGAGGGCGCTCAGTCTGAGCGAAAAGCGTCGTCGCTCCAAAGATTAACACTGAGGACGCGGAGAACACAGAGGACACGGAGGCGAAGAATTTCTTCATTCTTATCGGTGATTCTTCGTGTTCTCTGTGTCCCTCCGTGTTTGGAATCATGCGCGGACTGGCTTGAACTTGCGCGGCCTGCCGAAGTCGAGCCATTCGACCACATAGAAGTTGCCCTTGGAGTCCACGGTCATCGCGTGCGGTGTGGCGAAGAGGGCAGGGTTGGTCTTGTTGTCGGCTTTGTTGGTTTTGCCGTCGGCTTCTTTGCCGTCGCCGAGATGGGCGATGACTTTGTCATCCGGATCGAGGATGGTGACGCGGGCGGCGAGGTCGGGAATAAACATTTTGCCATCGTGCTGATAGAAGCAGCACGGGTTGCGCACGATGCCCGTGAGTGTGCGCTTATGGTTGAGTTCGAGGTCGAAGACCTGCAGACGATCGTTGTGACGGTCGGCGATATAAACTTCCGGCTCGCTCTTGAGCGTGCTGACCCAAACGCCATGGCACGTGTTGAACTTGGCGTCTTCTTTGCCTTTGCCACCGATGGTCTTGAGCGGCTTCCAGTTTTTGTCGAAGTGCGTCACGCGCTGGCTGCCGTAACCGTCGACGACGTAAATGTCACCATAAGGCGACACCGCGACATCGGTCGGATTAGTCCAGTCGAAAGGCTGCGAGGTGGAACTTTCTTTCACTTCGCGGCCGATCTCGTAAAGGATTTTTCCCTGCATGTCGGTTTTGTAGACGCGGGCGCCGAACTTCGGACCTTCCTTGTTCGTGCTGATGTTTTCGGTCCAGTAAATGAACTCGTTTTTGCCTTCCTTGCTCCAATAGAGACAATGCGCGGTGTCGGCGACTTGCGCCGTGGTGAAACCGACCTTGTCCGCAAAATTCTGGCTCCAGGTCTCGAGCAATTTGCCGTCGCGATCAAAAATGGCGACGGCGGGATTTTTGGAGCGCGAGGTGACGAAAATACGGTCCTTGCTGTCGACAATAATTCCGCAACCGAACCCGTATTTCATGCCGGCTGGAAGTTTG
>DATENK010000558.1:0-3059 GCA_035275085.1 Verrucomicrobiia bacterium
GTAAAATAATCCGTGGAAAATTCTTTGAAGTAATTTCCGTCAGGCCCCAAATGGTTGTAGACCACGTCCATAATCACCGCGAGGCCGAGGCTGTGGGCGTAATCGACGAATGCACGGAGGTCATCCGGGTTTCCGTACAGCCGGGTTGGCGCAAAAAGATTCACACCATCGTATCCCCAGCCGAAGCGGCCAGGGAAATCGGCGACCGGCATGACCTCCAGAGTCGTGATGCCGACATCGATTAACTTGGGCAAGTGCTCCATAGCCCCGCGGTAAGTGCCCTCTTTTGAAAAGGTCCCAATGTGCATTTCATAGATGACCTGCGACTTTGGAACGCCCTTCCAGTTGGAATCAGTCCATTTGAAGGCGGCTGGATCTACGACCTGCGACGGGCCGTGCGGGCCCTCCGGTTGAAAACGCGACGCCGGATCGGGGAACGCCCCGGACGCCAGCTTATACTTATAAAGCAGGCCCGGCCGGGCATCTTTCACCAGTCCAGAAAAATAACCCTTCGGCTCGCGTTCAAGTTGTTCAAGGTGCCCTTCAAATTCGACGGCCACTGACTTCGACCGTGGCGCCCAGACGCGGAAGTGGACACCCTGTCCCGGAATGACTTCCGCTCCAATGGGCAAACGCCTCTTTGCCATGGCTGAGGATGCCTTGCCCCCCTTTCCGACCAAGTCCTCGACTTGCTGCATCAACGATTACTATGTCCGCCGAATTGGCGGCGGCAATGGGGGGAAACTATAATCCTTCGAGTTGGGAGCGGAGCAGGCCGTTGTTTGCAATGACATGATACGCGTGCTCGCCTTCGAGCTGGCGGTTCCAGAATTCGCCTCCAGCGCATTCAATGATCAGGCCACCGGCGGCGACGTCCCAGAGCCGGACGCCGTATTCGAGATAAATATCTGCGCGCCCAGCAGCGACATAAACGGCGGCGAGCGCGGCTGAGCCCATGATGCGGATTTTCCGGGCACGCTCGGTGAGCGTTGTCATCGTCGGCAACATCATCGTGAACAGATTTTTGGCGAAACCAACGAAGACAATGGCTTGCTCCAGCTTTGCGCGCTTGCTGACCGAGATTGGCCGCCCGTTCAATTTCGCGCGCTGACCGCGGATTGCGGTGAAAAGTTCATCGGTGAAGGGATCATAGACGACAGCAACGACCGACTGCTCATTTTGCTGAAGAGCGATCGACACGCAGGAATGCGGAATGCCATGGGCGAAGTTCACCGTGCCATCGATCGGGTCGACGACCCAGCGCGTCGGCTCTTTGATGTTCCCCGTCAACCCTTCTTCGCCGAGGATTGGAACCTTTGGGTATTCCTTTCGCAGAACACGTTCGATGGTTTTTTGACATCGAACATCCAGCTCGAGCTTGATGTCATGCTGCGTCTCGGAATTGATTTTCTTGACCGACCAGCGGTTCTTCAGCATCAACGCGCCCGCGGCTTTAGCCGCACGGATGGCACAGGCTAGGGCAGGGGAATGAGTCATCCGAGCGCTTCCAGCGCCTTCTTTAATTGCTCGTGCTTGGCCTGCCAATCGGCGAGGCGCTGCTGATGTTCCAGAAGAACGTTGTGAGGAACTTTCTGGACGAAGCCCGGGTTGTTCAGTTTTTGCTGGACCTTTTCGATTTCGGCGGCGGCCCTCTCGAGTTCTTTGGCGAGGCGATCTTTCATGTCCGCTGAGCCTTCGACGGGCATAAATAATTCGCCGAGACGGGCGTGAACGACCGGCAGACCCTTTGGCGCTGAGAAATTTGGGTCAACATCGAAAGTTTCGGCGTTAAGAAGGATTTTCAACACCGCTTGATCGTGCGGCGAAACAGCATCCGCCGGTTTAAGAATGTATTTCACTTTCTTATTTGAAGGAATGTTAAACTCGCGGCGGAGATTGCGTCCGAGCGTCACGAGTTCATACTTTGCTTCGGCGATGGCGATGTAGCAGTCGTCGACGCCGTAAGCATCCTTGAAGTCAGGCTCGAAGGCTTTGGGCCAAGGCGCGAACATGATGCTGTGGCCGCCTTGTTCGGCAGGCATGTCCTCGTGATAACCCATGCCGTGCCAGAGTTCCTCAGTGATGAATGGCAGGAAGGGATGAAAGAGTCGCAGCGTGTGCGATAGCACGAAATCCAAAACGGCGAGTGTGTTCCGCTTCCTAACTTCATCGTTGCCCTGGAGTGCGGCCTTGCTTGCTTCGAGATACCAGTCGCAAAACTCACTCCAGAAGAATCGGTAAAGGATGTTCGCGGCTTCGCTGAACTTGTAAGCCTTAAGGCTGTCGGTGAGCTCGCGAATGGCCTGGTCGAGCTTCAGCAAAATCCATTTGTCATCGCTATTGAGCTTGCTCGGATCCAATTCGCCCTGAACTTCGCCACCCTGCATCTGGCGGAAACGGCAGGCGTTCCAAAGCTTGTTGCAGAAATTGCGGCCGAGTTCGATGTGCTGTTCGTCAAAAAGCAGGTCCTGCCCAAGCGGCGCGGACCGAATTATACCAAAGCGCAACGCATCCGCGCCGTATTTTGCGATCAAATCCAGAGGGTCGGGCGAGTTGCCCAGGCTCTTGGACATTTTGCGGCCCTGTTTGTCGCGAATTATCCCGGTAAAGTAAACGTGGCCGAATGGCTTTTCGCCCCTGAATTCGAACCCGGCAACGATCATGCGCGCGACCCAGAAGAAAATGATGTCGGGACCTGTGACGAGCGCCGACGTCGGATAAAAGCGCTTTAGCGTGGCCGTTTCTTCGGGCCAACCCATCGTCGCGAATGGCCAAAGCCACGAACTGAACCACGTGTCCAGCACGTCGGGGTCCTGCTCCCAATTGTCGGAATCCGCCGGGGCGAGTTCCTCGCAATAAACTTCCTTTGTCCGTTTATGGTACCAGACCGGGATGCGATGTCCCCACCAAAGCTGGCGCGAAATACACCAATCTTTGATGTTGCGCATCCAATGCAGGTACGTTTTCGTCCAGCGCTCCGGAAAAAATTCGATTTCGCCCTTTTCAACCGCTGCGATCGAGCGTTCGACCTGGGGGTATTTCAGGAACCATTGCTCACT
>DATENK010000559.1:0-9493 GCA_035275085.1 Verrucomicrobiia bacterium
TGCCTGCCGCGGCGGGAGGAATCCACGCGAAAGTTCCGACGGCTTTCACGTCGAAACCGCGAGCGTCGTAAAGGTACTTCGGGAGCCAGAACAGATAAAAGTACCATCCCGCATCGGTCAGAAATTTGGCGATTACGACGCCCCAGGTTTCCCGAAAACGAAAGAGTTGGATCCACGGTATAGGCAGTTCGGCAGCGGAGTTGGAGTTGTTTTCCATCTGCGCTTCTTCGCGTTCAGCATCGGCAAGCGCCGGATGTTGTTCCGGAGGGAAATACTCTCGCCGCCACCAAAAGGTCCACAGCATGCCGGCGGCAGCGGCGATCACGAAGATCCAACGCCAAGTCAGAAACGACAGGACGAATGCGATCAGCGGCGGGGCCACAATCATGCCCGCGGCCGTCCCGGCGTTGACGATGCCCATGGCGGTAGAACGTTCTTTCACCGGAAACCATTCCGCAATGGCGCGCGTTGCCGCAGGGAACCCGCCACCTTCGCCGGCCCCGAGCAGCAGCCGGCAGACAGCGAGCATGCCGAAATTTGCGGCAAGGCTATGGCCTGCGCAGGCCACTGACCAGAAGAGCATGATGGCGAAAAACCCTCGTCGCGTCCCGAGGATGTCCATCAGTCGGCCCCCGCCGGCATACATGAGGCCATAAGTGATAAGAAAGGCCGTTTGGAGAAGTGAGAATTGCTGGTTCGAAACCGGGATCTCGCGCTCGATAGCTTTGATCGCGACGGGGAGTGTTTGGCGATCCAAATAACTAATCGCAATCGCGACGCTGATAAGAAGCGCAATGCGCCAGCGCAATTTCACAGGGATCAGAGATTTAGTTCAACAGCTTGCCATTGCAAGCGAGCTTTAACACGGCAACTAGTTGGCATGGAGTTTTTCGCGTTTAGAATCGAGGTGCGTGGGCGCTCCACTGCCCGCCAAATATTCCACGAGTGATTTCAAATCATCTGCCGGGAGGCTTTCAAACCCGGCGGGCATGATGGAGAGCTGCGAGGCTTCAAGACTGGCGATGTCTTTGCGCTGAAGAACATGCTTTTGCGCGGTCGTGTCGAGGATCTCGACCGTCGTTTGAGTTTCGGTCTCGAGCCGGCCGGAAAAAGTCTGGCCGTCCTTGGTCGTCGCGCTCCAGAGGCGATAGTTGGCTTCGACAGAGCGGTTGGGATCGAGAATTTCCATGAGGATATCCGAGCGATCGCGCGCGCTGATGCCAGTCAGGTCCGGTCCGACCTTACCGCCGGCGCCATTCAGCGTGTGACATACGACGCAATTAGCAGCAAACACTTCCTTACCGCGAGCGAGGTCGCCTTTCTCTTTCGCGAGGGGCAGGAGTTTTTTCACGATTTCTTCGCGGTCCGCGGAGATGCCAGTTAGCGGCGCGGAGAGACGTTGGGCCCGGCCGGCGATCATTCGATTTTGGCTCTGTTTCAATTGCGACCAATGCTCCGCGGCGAGATCGGTGCGATTGAGGGTGCCTTTCTCGATAGCATCGAGAAGGGCGCGAGCCCATTCAGAACGACGCAAGAGCCCGACGATGGCGACGCGACGGACTGAGGGTGTGAGTTTCGGCCAATGATCGATAACGGCCTGGGCGGCTTCAACGGTACGGCTCTCAGCGAGGGCGTTCATAAATCCGGTGGCGAGCGATGGACGGCTGAGCAAATTGATTTGGTCCAGCAGTAATTCGAGGGTGGGCCGTTTGTCATTCAGACCGATAAGACGTTTGGCCGCCGCGACGCGCTGTTCATCGGCAGCATTGGGGTCGCTAATTTGCTTTTTCAGAGAATCAACCACCGCCGCAAAGTTGGCCCCGAACAATTCCGTTTGCCCCCAACGTTGCGCAAGCGCCAGCAAGCGATCGCGCACGGATTCAGGCAGGGCTTGCATCAGTTCCATGAGTGTTCGCTTCTCAGGCGCGCTTAACGCGGGAGATTTATCTTCGGGCCAACCGGCGACCAACCCGTCCAGAACAGGAACCGCCAGGGCGGGCGATGCGCCTTTGAGGGCGGTGAGTGTAGAGACGATGCTCTCGACTGGACCGCGCTCCGCGTAATGCCTGGTAACGACATGGACAACGCGACCCAGTCCGTCTACGAGTTCCGAGCTGGCGTTCGTGGCGGGTTTGTAGCCGGCCAAAACAGCTTTTAAAAACGCTGCGTCATTCCGTGCCGCGGCCGCTGTTACGCCGTCGGGTATCCACCGATCATCTGAATTTCTTGGTTGTTGGAGCATAGCGAACAACGTGGGAGCCACTTTCTCAGAGGCTGGCATCTCAGATAGGGTCAAAAGCGTAGCCAATCGGACCTGCGGATCGGGATCATCCACCGTTTTGTTTGTCAGAAGCGCGTCCACACCTTGTTCTGTGCGGGGAACGACTATCGCTGCAGCGCGGCGGACCGCAGCGGACGGGTGCTTGAGTGCAGCGATGGCCGTTTTGGCATCCAGAGCTCCAATGCCATCAAGGGTCCATAGCGCGTGAATCGCAGCGGGGTTCAAACCGAGTTGGTCGGTTGAACGATCGCGCGTGAGGTCCTGTAGCAGACCGACAACATCGTTTTTGCCGCGCTCAACGAGCATACGCTGCGCGTGCATTCGCCAAAGAAGATTGTCGTTCTTCAACGCGGCGACGAGTTGCTGCGGCGTTGCTTTCCCTAAATCGAGGGGCTCGGGACGTTTTGCGTTCTTAGAGGTGATTCGATAAATGCGACCGTGTGCTTTGTCGCGGAGGGGCGTTTCGTAGGCGGCGCCTTTGCCGGTGCGAAAGCCGCGCGGGGTGGGATTATGTTGAACAACATAGCTGTACCAATCGCTGAGCCACAGGGCACCGTCAGGTCCGACTTCAGCGGCGATCGGAGCGGTCCACTCGTCGTCGCTGGCCGTAAAATTATGGCCGTTGTGTGCCACGAAATCGCTGCCACGGCTTTCGAGATGGAATTTGCCGAGCAGGTGGCCGGTGGGTTCGGCGACGAATTGGACGCGGTTCCAATATTCTTTGGGGAAGCTTCGCGCCGTGTAAATGGCGCTGCCAGCGCCCGCGGTATAACGGCCATGATAATCCACCTGGCGCACTGCTTTCGTGAGCGGATAGAAGTTCTGACTATCGGCGATGGTTTCGAGCCGGTTGGCGGACCAGGCATTGACCGCTTCATAATAGCGGTTGGGAATAGGCATGAACATGCTGGCGTTCCCGTTCGCCGTGGAACCAAAAACCAGACCATCTTCCGTGAAACCGAGGCCCCAGGTGTTGTTGTTGGAGGAGCGGACGAATTCAAGCTGAGACCCATCTGGCTTGAAACGGAAGATGCCTTGGCCGAAGCGAAGGTCTTTGCCGCCGACGGTACCGTGAAAGCCGGAGTAGCCAACGGTGCCCCAAATCCAATTATCAAAGCCGTAGCGAAGGTTGCTGGCCGTGGCATGGGTGTCGCCCATGCCCCAACCGGTAAAGAGGACGCGGCGCTGATCGGCTTTGTCGTCGCCGTCGGTGTCTTTGAAGAATTCGGTCCTGCCGGAATGGATGACGATCACGCCGCCATTGGCGAAGACAAAGCCCGTAGGGATGCTCAATTGATCAGCGAACACGGTAAACTTGTCCGCGCGGCCATCGCCATCGGTGTCTTCGCAAATCTTGAGGCGATCATGTCCGTGCCCCTCGGATTGGAGATCGTTTGGATAATCGACGGTCTCAGCGATCCATAGGCGGCCGCGGGGGTCCCAGGCGAGCCAGATGGGTTTGACGACATCAGGCTCGGCGGCGAACAAAGATACCCGGAATTCTGGGAAGGTGACGAGGTGCTGGATGGACTCGGCTGGATCGAGGGGTTTTTGCATGGTACGAATGGGGTCGCCTTGTGTCCCCCAGCGGGCGTCGGGAACATAATTTGGCAGCGGGGAAGGGGCCTCCATGTATTCGAAGGGTTTGAGTCCTTCGCGGGGGCGTAATTCTGAATTGATATCGGCAGCCGGGCAGGAGATTCGCACGAGCGTCACTGTGAACAGGCCCGCTGCGATCGGGAAAGATAGTCGTCGCATCATGATGGAGTGATAGCAAAAGCGGGCTGCCGCGTCGTGAAGATTTATAGGGGCACGCGGAGGAGGGAGGAGAGGTCGGCGAGGTTAGGGGCCTGGTCGATTTGCCAGAGGGAGCGGCAGAGGGCGATGGCGCGATCCGGGCCGAGAATGGCGTCGGCCAGCGAATGGAATTTTGTTTCTACTTCGGCGTCGGTGAGCGGGTTACGGGAGTGGCCACGGGGATAATCGACGCGTTCGGTCAAAGTGCGCGCATTTCGCAGGCGCACGGTAATGATATTTCCGACGGCGGTGGGATAGGCGGCGCTGAGTTCGGCGTGGCGGTGGACTTCCACGCGCTGCACCAACTCGAGGAGTTTGTGGTCTGCCAAACGTTCCGGTGTAAACTGGCGTTCCGTGATTTCGCCGTCAAACAGCGCAGCGGCGACGATGTAGGGAAGGCTGTGGTCGGCGGTTTCGCGGGTTGTGGGATGCCACTTTTCAGGTTCGCTGCCGATGATGTCGACGGCGGCACCGTGGCTTTCGACGCGGACGGATTCGATTTGGGCGAGGTCGGGAATTTGGGCGCGGAGTTTAAGAGCGGCTTCGATGGCGCTCTGGGAGTGGTATTCGGCGGGCCAGAATTTGATGCTCGTTTTGAGGATCATAAAATCGTCTTTGGGCAGTCGAATGTCTTCCAGCGGGCCGCTAACGAGTTTTTCAAAGCCTTTCTCGCCTTCGAAGATGGGGGCGGGACCGGTCATGCCGGCGCGGGCGAGCAAAGCGGCGTAGACGCCGTGGCGGGCGGCATTGGCGAAGGCGCAGCCCTTCCAATGTGAAAGTTCACCTACGCGGGATTGTCGCAAGGCGGCACTTGCGACACCGGCGATGCCGATGGCATGGCGCAAACGTTCGGCATCCAGTTTCATTAATCGGCCGGCGGCAATGGCCGTTGAGAAGGCGCCGTAAGTGACGTGGTCCCAACCGCGAGCGCGGATGCTGGAAGTGTCGCAAAGGCGGCATTGGACCTCGTAGGCCAGCGCGATGGCGAGGATCAATTCGCGGCCCGGCAATCCTTCGGCCTCGGCGACCGCCAGCGCGGCGGGAATGTTGTCGCTGGGATGAGCTGGTTCTTTGGAAAGATACGTGTCGTTATAATCGAAGTAACGGACGAGGCAGCCATTGGCGAAAGCCGCCCAATCGACAGGGGCCCGATGCGTGGTGCCGAGCAAAGTGGCGCCACGCTCAGCCGAGAATGTTGAAGCAACCCGGCGCGCAACGACGCAGGGATCCGCGTGCCAGGCGCCAAGCGCGCACCCGAACGAGTCGATGATGCGCCGCTTGACTTCGTGAATCACGGGCGATGGCAGATGTTCAAATTTCAAGCCAATGGCGTATTCGGTGAATCGCTCGGCGAGCGTTTTTTTCATCGGCCTATTTCGCGTGATTATCGATGCGGAATTCAAGCATGCTTTTCCTATGAGTGACGATTATGACTTTTCGGAGAAGGTGGTGCTGGTCACCGGGAGTTCGCGTGGGATCGGGGAGGGAATGATCACCGCTTTCGGACAGCGGGAGGCGCGTTGCGTGGTGACTTACGTGCAGGACAGCGCGGGACGGAATAAAGCCGATGCCGACAAAGTTGCGGCCGGATTAAAGCAGGCGAAGGTGATTGAATGCGATGTGGCCAAGCCGGAGCAGGTCGCCGCGATGATGAAACACGTGCAGCAAGACTTCGGCGGGCTGGACATTTTGGTCAACAATGCAGGGATTCTTCAGGACCGCTCGATTAAGAAGATGTCACTTGAGGAATGGGAAAATGTCCTCCGCGTAAACCTTACGGGCGCATTCAACTGCATTCAGCAGGCGATACCGATTCTCCGGCCCCAAGGCCGTATCGTGAATATTTCATCCGTAAGCGGACAATTAGGGTTTTTCGGACAAGCGAATTATGCTTCCAGCAAGGCAGGACTTATGGCGCTTACCAAGGTTGCGGCTCGGGAGTTGGCAAAGAATCATATCACGGTGAACGCGGTCGCGCCGGGTTTCATCAATACGGAAATGAGTCGCGGCATGCCGGAAGAAGTCACCAAACAATTCACTTCGCAGATCGCGCTCGGGCACTTCGGGGAAGTCGAAGATATTGTCTCGGCCGTTCTGTTCCTGTGCTCATCGGCAGCGCGATACATTACGGGGCAGGTGCTGCATGTGAATGGCGGGTTTTATATGTGACAGCCCCAAATAGCGACAACGCTCGTCGTCATGCTGCCGCCCATGTTAAAGGTGAGGAAATGTCTCAGATTATTGATTTGGCGTTGTCCGGCTTTTCCAGTGAGCTGCAAATAAGCTTCAACCACCTGGCGTACGCCCGTTGCGCCTACGGGATGACCATCACCGATCAGGCCGCCGCCGGCGTTGACAACAGGCGCGTCCGAGCGCTGGCCAGACAAAGAGGCAGCACCGCTCTCGGCCAGGCGCCCACCCTGCCCTGCTTCCGCAAAGCCAAGGATTTCGTAGGCGATAATTTCTGAAATCGAAAAACAATCATGCACCTCGGCTCCCTGAATCTGACGCGGGGGAATACCAGCCATGTCATACGCGTCCGCGGCGGCTTTGCGCGGAATAGAAAAATCCGGAGCGTCCTTGGCCGCCAGGGGCAAATAATCCGTGGCATGACCGTAGCCGAGCAACCGCACGCGCTCGCGCGGCGCCATTCGTTTGAGGAATCGCTTGGAACAGAGAATCACTGCGGCCGCACCATCGGTAATTTGAGAGCAGTCCGTCACCTTCAACGGTGGTGCGAAGCGCGGGTTTGCTTCGGAAACGGAGCAGGCTTCTTTCAGGGTGAGTCTCGAATCGCGCATTTGGGCAAGCGGATTCAGCCGGGCGTGAGCGTGGTTTTTCTGACTGACTTGCGCGAGTTGCTGTTCCGTTAACCCGTAGCGTTTCTCATAAAGCTGTGCAATGCGGGCAAATAGCTTTGGAAACATGTGTTCACCATACTCCGGCGCTTCAGCATGATAATCGCCGGCTGCGGCCAACACGTCCGCGCCCTGGGCTGGCGCCATCGTTTTTTGTTGCTCGGCGCCGACGACCAAAACCACATCGCGCAAGCCTCCCATGATTTGCTGCGCCCCCGCGAGCACAGCGACACCGCCAGAGGCGCACGCTGCCTCGACATGCATCGTGGGCAAACCTCGCAATTTCGGGTCAGCCTCCACCAGGAACGCGCCCAAATGAAGTTGGCGCGTATACAGGCCGCTGGCAAAGTTCCCGACGATTCCGGCCTGAATTTGCACGGGATCAATTCCCGCTTCGCCAATTGCGGCTTGGGCGGCCTCGACAATGATATGCCGTATGGTCTTACCTTCCTTCTTAAGGTTCCGTTTGAAGTCCGTGCGTCCCGCGCCGAGGATGTAAACAGCTTCAGCCATGCTGAAGGAAGTTAACGGATGAACGGAAAAGCCCAAAGGGCATTGTTCCTGTATATTGAGAAATGGCCAAAGTCCTGCTGGCATTGAGCGAGCGAAAGCGTGATATGCAGAATGGAAGAGAGCTGGAGTTTCTGAAGGAAGTAAAGGCCTTCTGCCGCAAACACGTCGATCCGTTTTGCGAACAGTGGGAAAAGGAGGAATCGTTGCCGAGCGAAATATTTTCGGTGGCCGGCAAGCTGGGATTGATGGGGATGTTGGCGCCTGAAAAGTTTGGGGGCCTAGGTTTGAATTTCATCACTTACATCGCCGCATTACGGGAAGTCGCGCGGCACTTCGGCGCGCTGGCTCTTAACCTAGCCACGCACAATTCATTATGCATCGGCCAGATTCTCAAGTTCGGCTCGGCGGAGCAAAAAGAGCGATGTCTCCCTCGGCTGGCCAGCGGGGAATGGCTGTCCGCGTGGGCCTTGACAGAGCCTGCCGCCGGCAGCGACTGCGGCAGCATGGAAACAACAGCACAGAAGAAAAACGGGGCTTGGGAACTGAACGGACGCAAAATGTTCATCACCCAGGGCGGTCGCGCGGATATCCTGGTGGTGATCGCGGTGACTGGAACCAAATCCGACGAATCGAAAGAACTGACGGCGTTCCTGGTGAACAGGGACCAGGTGCGGTCAGTCAGGAAAATTCCGACGTATGGAATGAAGGCCAGCGACACTTCAGAACTCGGTTTTGAGCGTGCCAAAGCCGAACTGCTCGGCGATCAAGGACAAGGCCGCGCGCAGGCGCTGCTTATGTTGGATCGGGGTCGCATCGGGATCGCCGCGCTGGCGCTGGGGATAGCCGAGGCCGCTTATGATGCGGCGCGGCGGCATGCGTTGAAACGCAAACAATTCGGCCGAAGCATTTCTGATAATCAAGCCGTTCAATGGATGCTTGCCGATTCGGCGACTGAGATCGACGCGGCAGAACTGTTAATCACGCGAGCTGCTGAGATGCAGGACCAGGGTTTGAAGACCACCAAGGAATCCGCGATGGCGAAACTCTTCGCATCTGAGGCCGCGACGCGCATTTGCAACCGCGCGCTGCAAATCCACGGCGGCTATGGTTACAGCCGCGACTATCCGCTGGAACGTTACTTGCGCGATGTGAAGCTTTGCGAGATCGCCGAAGGCACTTCCGAAATTCAGCGACTGCTAATTGCCCGAAAAGTTCTGAAAGAAGCAGAGACTGAGGTGTAAGGCGTGGCTTTTACTGATTATGCTCGCGTAAGTCGATGCGGCGAATTTTTCCGCTGATGGTTTTAGGGAGCTCGGTCACAAATTGGATTTCGCGCGGGTACTTGTAAGGGGCCGTAACTCGTTTGCAATGCTCTTGCAACTCGGCTTTGAGTGCGTCGCTCGGGGAATGACCGTTTCGCAAAACAATGTATGCTTTCACGATTTGGCACCGGACCGCATCTGCTTTGCCGACGACGGCCGCTTCGACGACTGCCGGATGTTCGACGAGCGCGCTTTCGACTTCGAATGGCCCGATACGGTATCCGGCGCTTTTGATCACATCGTCGGCACGTCCCACGAACCAATAATATCCATCGGCGTCGCGTCGCGCCGTGTCGCCTGTTAGATACCAGTCGCCGCGAAAACGGGCGCCGTTTTCTTCCGGGTTGCGCCAGTATTCCCGAAAAAGACCAAGGGGTCGGCTTGGCTTAACCCGGATAGCGATCTCGCCTTCTTCGTCCGGCGGGAGTTCATTTAGATCACGATCCAACAGCGCCAATTCAAAGCCGGGTGTGGGCTGACCCATCGACCCCGCTCGCACCTCTCGATTCAACGAACGAAAATTCGCGATCAGGATCACCGTCTCGGTCTGGCCGTAGCCTTCAAAAATCGTAAGGCCCGTAGCCGATTTCCATGCAGTGATCACTTCAGGATTCACCGGCTCGCCTGCACTCACGCAGTGACGCAATTTCGGAAAGCGATAAGCGGATAGGTTCTCGCGCACCATCAACCGAAGGGCGGTTGGCGGAGCGCACCAGGTGCTG
>DATENK010000560.1:0-5278 GCA_035275085.1 Verrucomicrobiia bacterium
CATTCCTGATCACCGCCGGTTTCAAAGAGAAGTGGGATGAGAACGGCAGCAAGGTGATGGCCTTGTGTGCGCCAGGCAAGGATTTGCGCCTGCCAACGTTCCCGAATGCGGGGATGCAAGATGGCTTCGAGACGCTCGCGCAACGGTGGGTTGCTGAAGACGCGGCGGGCGATTTCCGCGCGATTAAGCCGGCCGGCGGCGTCAAGGACGTCGTTGCCGAAAGCAGAGGTGATTTCCGCGAGGGCGGGCTCGCCCGGCTCGACGACTTCGCGCGCGAGGAGGTCGGTATCGACTACCGGGACATTACGCTGGCGCAGCAATTCACCAGAGGTTGACTTGCCCATCCCGATGCCGCCGGTGATACCCAGGACGACCATGCTGCACAATATGCGATTATGGAAGTTTGCTGGCGCGGAAGAACTTGCAGTCGCTGTTTCGCGGTTCGGCGTAGTAGTAAATACCACCGTTAGGCATAACGAAGGTCTGGATCATCGAGTAGTTCTTCAGATCCGTCGAGCCGTTCAGGGCGTAACGAAGGCCAGGCTGGCCGCGGATGGCCAGGCGATAATCGCCGTTCGCGAGCGTGCCGATGTATTGAATGGTCGGCGGTGTATCGTTCACCGGCGTGCTGGTCGTAATGCTGATGGACCAGCCGTTGGCGATTAGACCCGTATCGAGCGTTGTATCGTCCATTACGTAGAGGGACCAAACGCCGTTGGCATTCTTGCCATTGAATTTGTACATGTTGGTTGCCCACGTGCCAGTAGCGGCCGGAGCGGGCAATGGGAAGAAGTCCTGTGCGAGCGAGTCGTCATCCGACCAGTTGCTGGGCAGACAATCGCCGCTGGTGAGCTGGCCCAAACGAGGCGGAGCACTTGGTGCGCTATCGGTATAGCGAATCGTCACGTTATCTATAGGATGGTTCTGGAAGTCGTAACCACCCGCGTCAGACATGAGCATGACCGCATCGCCGGCCGGACTTACCAGGAGGATGTCGATATCGCCCGGGTAAGTATGGCTCATGTTCGAGACCGTAGCGGTGACCTTGGTAATGGTGCCAAATACATCCGCCACAAATATCGACGAGGGATACGGACTGGCGTTGGTATTGTCGTTGATAATGATGCGATTGGTGTTGGCAAACGTGTAGGTGAGCGAACCGACGCGGAAGGTGTAGCTGACCGTGCCAAGGTTGCGGCCACTGTCGCTGAGCGCCAGTGTGACCGTGAGCAAGCCAGTGTTTGTGACGTTCGCCGTCAGCGCAAAATTCTGGAAATTCGTGGGTCCATTCGCCGCGACGATCCCGTAACTGGCGCTGGCCGGAGACGGGTTTAAAACGCCCCCCGTCGTCTGCACGGTGGCGACGAGGTTGGCGGTGTTGGTGAAACCAATATTGCGAATGCCCAGGCGGAGTGTGACACGTTCGCCCGGGTCGATCACGTTGTTGCTGATCGTCTCGCTGACAAGTGTAGCACCCGCGGCGACAAGAATCGGGCTGTCGTTATCGATGATCTGAACGGTGCACACGTTTGGCGAGCCAACCGCCGCGCCCGAACTTGCGCCGCTAAGCGTCACGTTGAAGCTTTCAGCGCCTTCCTGCAGACTGTCATCAAGGAGGGTGATCGGCACGACCATGGTGGTTAGACCGGGCGGGAACGTCAGGGTATTCGTTATCCCGACGAAATCAGCGCCGGGAGTAGCCGAACCGGGGCCACCGGATGAGGAGGTGGTCAGGTTGACGGTGACGTTACTCAACGAGCCATTGATGCGATTAATTATGACCGAGCCGGTGCCGCCATTCTCAACGAAAGCCTTGAAGTTCGTGGAGAACACGAACGTGCCATAGGGCCGATCGTTGTTGTTGATACTCACGATGGCATTGGAGGGCGCCAACACGACCGCACCGCCCGCAGGATTGAAGATGTTGACCCCAAAGGTTTCCGTGGCTTCAGGTTGGAAATCGATCAGGATGGGGATGCGCATGATCTTTAACGTTTCGCCATCACCGAAAGCGATCGTGGTATTCGTGCCAACGTAATCGAGGCCGGACGTGGCGGTGATGTCCTGGGTTGCCAACTGGACGGAGATGAAGCCTGTGCTGCCATTGGTCCGCACGATACCGATCTCGACGTAGCCGCCCGCTTCATCGACGACGTAGTTCGAACTGGTGAGGTAAAGCTGGCCAGGAGCGAAGTCGTTATCGTGAATCTCGAGGGTCGCGCGGTCCAAGGCCAGGAACGTTTTCGCGCTGGGATTAAAGAGGCGCAGGTTCAAAGATTCGGTGCCTTCGATCAGTGTGTCGTCGATGATCGGCACCTGGAAACTCTTCGTCATCTCACCCGGTAAGAAGCTGAGCACGCCATTCGTGCGGACGAAGTCATCGGGGATAATGGCTGTGCCGGACGTGGTTTCGAACTCAATCGAAAAGGCGGTGTTGCTGCCAAGGGTGCGGCGCACGGCGATGCTCTGCACGCCGCTGGCCACGCCTTCGCTAGTGACATAATTCGTGTTGAGGAAACCCACGAGGACTTCGTCGTTGCGGATCACGAGCCGCGACGTCGGCTTCGGACCGTTGGTCGCGCCGCCCGTGTAATTGAAGAGTTCGAGGCGGGCGACGCGATCTTCATTTGGGGTGGAATTATCGAGAATGCGAACGACAAACTGCTTTTCTGTTTCACCTTGTGGGAACATCAGCGTGCCGTTGGTGCTCACGTAATCGAGGCCGGCAAACGCTGTCAGATTCGTCGTGCGGAAATCAGCGGTAATGATACCGGCGGTGCCGCCGCGACGGCGCACAGTAACCAGCGCGTTGCTGCCGTTTTCATTGACGCTATACTCGGCGCGCGAAAACTCGACTCCACCAGAGCCGGCAATAGTGCCGCCGTAAAGACGAGCGATGTGCCGCCGCGGCTGTTCATCATACGTGGTAAAACCACCGCCGATAACGATCTTGCGATCGGGTTGCAGATAGAGCGCGGAGATAAAACTGTTCGCGCCCGCGCCGAAATTGATGCTGGGATCGGTGGAACCGTCGGGCATCAGGCGAGTGATACGATTCCGGCCCACACCGTTGACGCGGGCAAAATCACCAACCACAACGACACGGCCATCGACCTGCAAAGCGAGCGCATAGACGGCATTGTCCGCGCCAAGGTCCGAGTTGAGGAACGTGGTGTCCACCGTGCCGCTTTGCTCGAGACGAGCCAGATAACTGCGGGGCGTATTGCCGACTCCTGTAAACGAACCCCCAATGAGAATCTTGCCGTCCGGTTGAACGACAATCGCGCGGACTGCGCCATTCACACCGCCAGCGCCGATATTGAACGAGCTATCCACGGACCCATTCACGTTCAGACGGGCCAGGCGAGGCGAGAAAACGTTGTTCACCGTGGTGAAATCCCCGCCGATCAGAATCTTTCCGTCGTTTTGAATCGCGATGGCGTACACTGCCGCATTCGCGCCGCCGCCGACGTTAAAGGCGCGATCCACCACACCATTAGTTGTGAGCCGGACGATGCCCGGGCTTTGCAGATTGTTGAACTTCGAAAATGCGCCGCCCACCAGGATCTTATCGTCCGGCTGAATAACAATGGCATGTATGGCCGCGACATCTCCTGCGGCGCCGGGATTGAAAGATTCGTCGAGCGTGCCGTCATGGCTGAGGCGCGCGATGCCATTCATGTTGGTGTTGACGATGCTGTTGAAAAAGCCACCGACTAGGATCTTGCCGTCGCGCTGAACGGCGATGGTCCGGATGGAAGCGTTAGCGCCGACACCCGGATTGAAGGAAGTATCGAGCAAGCCATTGGTCAGCAGGCGTGCCATGCGGTTGCGCGTGACTTCATTGAACTCGGTAAAGTCGCCTGCGACCATGAGGCGGCCGTCCGGCAACCCCGCGGTGTATTGCGGCGCGATTGCGTAAACCGGCCCATTCGCCGCCGTGTCTTCCCGGAATGCTACATCGAGATCGCCTGGTGGTTCGCGGAACGATTCGTTATCCACGATTGACAGCATGACGGTGCTTGGCGCTGCAAGACCGACGTTGACCGGACTGGAAAGCTGAAGGAACACGGTGCGATTTCCATCGCTGAGATTGTCGTCGAGGATGGGCACCTGGAAGGTCTTGCCAATTTCGCCCGGACCGAAGTTCAGTGTGCCGGACACAGGCGTGAAGTCCTGCCCGGCGAGAGCCGTATCGGGTATCGCGGCAAATTGTACGCTGCCAGAACCGGAAGTGCCGACGCTGCGGAAAATGGTGATATCGATCGCGCCACCATTTTCGTCACACTGATAGAAAGGCTGCCTGAAGCCGACCAGGCCGTAAGAGTCGCCATCAAGGATCGCCAGCGTCGAGGAAGCACGCTGACCGAGTAAATTCGTCTCCGTAAGGCCGCGAACGAGCGGATTGGTCAGTCGGAGCCTAACAGTCTCGGTGCCTTCGACCAGACCGTCCATGCGCAACGGCACTTTGAATGTCTTGGACGCAGTGTCGCCGGAATCCCAGAACAGCGTGCCAGTGGTGTTGGTGTAGTCGGCGGGTGCCGTCGCGGTGCCATTGATCGTCTGATAATCGACTGAAACCTGGCTATCGCTGCCGCCGGTGCGGGTCACGGTAATGGTTGCTTCGCCTTCGGCTTCGTTAACGGCAAAATTGTCCGTGACGAAGTTTATCCGGCCAGGCGGGAAATTATTGTCGATAATGGTGAGGGTCGCCGTGGCGATCGATGTGGCCAAGCCGGCGGGCAGCTTTGCGCCGCTGGTGGCATTGGTTAAAATCAGACCTACGTTTTCATCAAATTCCAATTCGGAATCGCGATTGATAATGACTGTGAAGACGCGGCTGGTGACGCCCGGATTAAAAGTGAGCGTGCCTTTTAAGGCATTGGTGCTGTAATCGAGAAACGGCGTGGCGCGCGGCGGCGCGACATTGGTCGTAATCATCCAATCGACCGTCACTCTGCCGGCGCTGCCATTGGTGCGAATGACGGTGATCTGCGCGAGGCCACCCGGAGCCAGCTCATTCGTGAAGAATACTGGCTGCAGGAAGTTAAAAACACCGCGGCTGAAATCGTTGTCCGCAATCGTCAATTTTGAGGAAGAACGACCTAGTGCGCCACCCAACGGAATCACTTCACCGCCGAGGGTGATACTGCCGCTCGGCCGAATGAATGAAAGATCGAGCTGTTCGTCACCCTCCTCGGCGATATCGTCCAGGACCGGAATGGTGAGATAATTCGCCTCGACGCTGCCAACACTAATCGGAGCAAAGTTTGTAGGG
>DATENK010000561.1:0-5551 GCA_035275085.1 Verrucomicrobiia bacterium
AGGAGCAGGCGCTTGCGGCAGAAGGTGTCAATCGCTGGCTTCGGGAAGGCAAGCTGAAGCCAAAAATCGACAGAGTCATCCCCCTCTCCGAGGCCGCCACTGCTCATCGGCTGCAGGAAGAAAACACCATTGGCAAAAAGGGGACACTGAGTGGGAAAATCGTTCTAAAACCCTAAAGAGAAATACGCTCCAGCCCGAAGGCTGAAGCGTATTTCAGATTCTATGTACGATTACGATTTAGTTCTCGGACTTTTGGTTCGACCGCTTTTGGGTGTCAGAGCTCGAGCTGCCGGATTTGGACTTGCTCGAGTCAGATGAGGACGAACCGCTCGTCGAGGAACTGGACGAGCCTGGAGAGCCCGAAGAAGACTTGCCCTGATAGGACGAGCCCGAGGAGCCAGTTCCGCCCGCTGCTTCCGGCGATACGCCGAAATGCGAATAGACCTGTTGGCTCCAGCTCTGGCTGATTTCAGGCCATTGCGTTCGGCTGAACGACGGTGCCTGCTGCAGCTTTTGCTGATCAACCTGGGCTGTGAAGGTGACCTTCTGGCCCGAGGATGATTGCGAAGACCGGCCTAGCGTCGGCGATGAGCTGCTGCTCGTCGTGCTGCTGGGATCGCTGCTCGTGCTGCTCGTCCCGGACGTTGTGCCCGAGCTGGAGGTGCTGGAGCTGCCCTGAGCGCCACTCTGCGGCTGCAAGAGTTGCATCGGAATCGGGTACAGTTTCTCGCCCTTTGACACGACGGCGAATTCGATCTTGCCGGTCTGTGGATTGGCGATGAGATCTTCAATTTGGCCTAGCTGCTGGCCGTCCTGCGTTTTGACTTGCGCGTTCAATATCTGCTGACTTACGCGGAATGATTGCTGGCCGTGCATCGAACTGGAATACGCACTGCTGCGCTGGCTCTGGCTGCCCAGACCGCCTTGCGAACTCGAGGAGCTCGAGGACGGTGATTGTTGCGACCCAGGTGTACTGCCCGGTTCACGTTGCGCCCATGCGCTGGCGGCTAACAAAGTGCAAGCGATACAGCACACGGTCGTTTGGAATGTTTTTTTCATATCAATATCAGTCCCCTCATGGTTGGTTGTTTTTTCTCTGGCTGACAGCACCCGCTGCCATTACGACTTCACCCGCAAAGGTAAGGAGAAGCGGGCCCCAAACAATGGGGCGATTTGCCCGCACTTTCTTGACGGTGAATATTGAACGCGATAAACCTCGTGAATGCTTCGCGCAATTCTTTTCGCGCTTTTTTGTCTCACGAACAATCTGTTTGCTTCGCCTGACATTGAAAAACTCCTCGCGCGTTCGATTATCGATTCCAATTTGCCACTCGCGGAGGTGCAAGCGTTCACCGAAGCCCGCGTGCCGCTGATGCCGCAGGTGAGTTCGGCTGCGGAATGGACGCGTCTCGCCGACACACTACGCAAAGACACGTTAGACAAAGTCGTATTCCGCGGCGAAGCGGCAAAATGGCGCAAGCTCAAAACCAAAGTTGCGTGGCTCGATAGCATTGAAGGTGGCCCTGAATACCGCATCCGCAAGCTGCGTTACGAAGCCGTTCCAGGACTGTGGATTCCGGCGCTATTGTATGAACCGATTTCACTCCAAGGCAAAGTGCCGGTCGCAATGCACGTGAACGGCCACGAAGCCGTCGGCAAATCGGTCCCATACAAACAAATCCGCTGCATCAATCTGGCCAAACGCGGCATGATCGTGCTCAACCTTGAATGGATTGGCATGGGCCAGCTCCGCGGCACTAATTACGCCCACGGCCGGATGAATCAATTGGATCTCTGCGGCACCAGCGGCGTCTCGCCCTTCTATCTAGCAATGAAGCACGGCCTGGACATTCTGCTCGAGCACAAGAACGCCGACCCCGGGCGCGTTGAGGTTTCGGGCCTTTCAGGCGGCGGCTGGCAAACGATCTTTATCAGTTCACTGGACACGCGCGTGAAGTTGTCCAATCCGGTTGCCGGTTATTCCAGCTTTCTCACGCGAGCCCGATTTTTCTCCGATCTCGGCGATTCGGAGCAAACACCGTGCGATCTGGCTACGGTGGTAGATTACGCGCATCTAACCGCGATGATGGCGCCCCGGCCTTTGCTGCTCACGATGAACGAGACGGACAACTGCTGCTTCGCCGCGCCACACGCCCTGCCGCCACTATTTGACGCTGCGCTGCGAACGTTTAATTTGTTCGGCAAGCCACAAAATATTCGCACGCACATTAACCATGTTCCTGGCGATCACAACTATGGCCTGGACAACCGCCAAGCGCTCTACCGAATGATCGGCGACCACTTCTTCGACAATGATTCATCCTTCAGCCCTACCGAAATCCCCTGCGATTCCGAAGTGAAAGACAACAAACAACTCGAAGTAGAACTTCCGGCAGATAACGGGCATTTCAACAGCCTTGCTGTTGCGCTCGCCAAAAATTTGCCACGCAGCAAGGCCGACCTCCGCGAAGTCATCCGCGCCACAAGCTACAACGTTCAAGCCGAACGCGTCGGCACCGACCGGGAGGCAACCTATTGGCAGCTAAAGCTGAACGGCCTATGGACAATCCCCTGCGTCGAACTCAAACGCGGCGAACCAACCTCCACCGTAATCATCTTCTCAGAGAATGGCCGCCGCAACCTGGCTAAAGAGATCGATGCGCTTATGGCGGAGGGCAAACGCGTGCTAGCGATTGATCCCTTCTATTACGGTGAATCCAGGATTCGTACGCACGATTATCTCTTCGCGTTACTCGTCGCCGCCATTGGTGAGCGTCCACTCGGAATTCAGGTCAGCCAAATCGCTGCCGCCGCGCGCTGGGCCCAGACCGAATTCGCCGCGCCGGTGGAACTCATCGCGGTCGGTCCTCGCTCCAGCCTGGTTGCGCTTTGCGCCGCTGCGCTGGAGAGACGTGCCATCTCCAGGACCGAGACGCGCGACTCCTTTACCAGCCTGAAAGACATTCTCGCCTCCAATCTTTCGGTGGAGAAAGCCCCTGAACTCTTCTGCTTTGGCCTCCTCGAATGCTTCGACATGCCGCAATTACAACAACTCTCTGCATCTCACCCCTGAAAACCAGCAGTTCGCCCCACAGGTTTTCCTACGAACCCGCCAAAGAAGCATAATACTGGTTAGACTGTGACTACCGACCCAAGCTCTGGCGAGCCCATCCCGCCCGCGCGCAAGAAGTATGTGCGCGCCGTGGGGCCGCGCCTGCGCGTACTGCTGTTCACAATTCTAGGGCTATTCGCGTTGTTGGGCGCCAACTCGGCATATCTGGCGAGCGTGACTTTCCTGGGCTGGGTCAATGGAAATTCATACGAGAATTATTTCTATCAATTCATGTTTCTTGGGCACCTTGTGCTCGGATTGCTGATCGTTTTGCCCGTCATCTTTTTTGGAATTTTCCATATTAAGAACGCGCACAATCGGCCGAATCGGCGTGCGGTCCGAGTAGGCTACGCGCTCTTCGTGATAAGTCTTGTCCTGCTGATCACCGGGTTAGCGTTGATGCGTGTCGAGGGATTCGAAATCAAAAATCCGAATGTGCGTTCGGTCACGTACTGGGCGCACGTGATCGCGCCCTTCCTGGCGGTCTGGACTTACATCCTCCATCGACTCGCCGGCCCGCGGATCAAATGGCGTGTCGGCGTGAGTTGGGCCACCGCGGTCGGTGTGGTCGTGATCGGCATGGTGTTCCTGCATGCGCACGATCCGCGCAAGTGGAACCAGGTCGGACCCGCGGAAGGCACGAACTATTTCCATCCCTCCTTCGCGCGGACAACGACCGGGAACTTCATTCCGGCGCGCACGCTGATGATGGATGACTATTGTCTCAAGTGCCACCAGGACGCGTACAAAGGCTGGTTCCACAGCGCGCACCATTTTAGCTCTTTCAACAACAAGCCTTACCTGTTCAGCGTGCGTGAAACGCGCAAAGTCGCGTTCGAACGCGACGGCAACGTCAAAGCGTCGCGCTGGTGCGCGGGCTGCCACGATGTAGTGCCGTTCTTCAGTGGAGCGTTCGATGATCCAAATTTCGATCTCGAAAAACATCCTACATCACAGTCGGGAATTACATGCACCGCTTGTCATGCAATTACGCACGTCAATAGCACTCGTGGCAATGCCGATTATACGATTGACGAACCAATCCACTACCCCTTCGCGTTCAGCTCGAACCGCGCGCTGCAGTACGTCAATCAACAACTGGTGAAGGCGAAGCCTGACTTCCACAAGAAAACATTCCTCAAGCCGTTGCACAAATCCGCTGAGTTCTGCTCCACCTGCCACAAAGTCAGCCTGCCGAAGGAGCTGACGAAGTATAAAGATTTTCTACGGGGGCAAAATCATTACGACACATTCCTGCTCAGCGGCGTCTCCGGGCACAACGCGAAAAGCTTCTACTATCCCGAGAAGGCGCAGGCCAATTGCGCCGGCTGTCACATGCCGCTGCAAGCGTCCGGCGATTTTGGGGCGAAGTTTTTCAACGGCACGAACAGGCTCTCGATCCACAACCATCTCTTCCCCGCCGCTAATACTGGCATCGCTCACATTCGCAACCAACCGGACGTCGTAAAAAGCCATGAAGATTTTCTGAAAGACTCTTTGCGCGTGGACATCTTCGGCCTCAAGGAAGGCGGAACAATCGATGGGAAGCTCCATGCGCCACTGCGCCCAGCCGTGCCGTCCCTCAAGCGCGGCCAAAAATATTTACTTGAAGTAGTCGTCCGCACGACGAAGCTCGGGCATCCGTTCACGCAGGGCACGGCTGACTCTAACGAAGTCTGGATAGATGCGCTTGCGAAGAGCGGCGATCGTATCGTCGGCCGAAGCGGCGCATTAGGCTCGCACAACGCCGTCGATCCCTGGTCGCACTTCATCAACATTTATATGCTTGATCGCGAAGGCAACCGGATCGACCGCCGCAATCCACAGGACATCTTTACGCCGCTTTACAACCACCAAATTCCGCCTGGCGCCGCACAGGTCGTCCACTATGAACTCGCGGTGCCGCCAGATGCTTCAGAGCCGCTGCGGGTTCAGGTGAAGGTTCAATATCGAAAATTCGACACGACTTACATGCAGTACGTGTTTGGTAAAGACTTCAGCAATGATCTGCCCATCACGACCATCGCCGCGAACGAAATCGTATTTCCCATCGATGGCCTCGCGAGCGCGCCCAGCAACGCACCGTCCAAAATTCCACCGTGGCAGCGCTGGAATGATTATGGCATCGGTCTTCTGCTCGAAGGCGACAGAGGCAGCGAAAAAGGTGAACTCCTCCAGGCCGCCGCGGCCTTCGTGGAAGTCGAGAAGCTCGCCCGTGCCGATGGCCCCCTCAATCTCGCGCGCGTGTATTTCAAGGAAGGCCGCCTCGAGGACGCCGTAAGTGCGCTGCAGCGCGCGAACAATTTCGATCCTCCTGCGCCGCGGTGGACCATCGCGTGGTTTAATGGTCTGGTGAACAAGCAGAATGGTTACCTTGACAAAGCCATCACAGAATTCCGCAGCATTCTTGAAGACCGTTACCCGGAACTCGATCAGCGC
>DATENK010000562.1:0-8833 GCA_035275085.1 Verrucomicrobiia bacterium
CCGCCCTTAACGCAAAACCGCTCTTGTTGATGGCGGTCTGATAGTATCCCGCCGGAGGTTCCGCCCGCATCGAAACGCTCAGGCAGACGATCACAATGGAAATCTTCGCGCTCACAGGCAGAATGGCTATTGTAATCACAATGAACGACTCAGTGCGAGCCTTCATTTCAGTTCCGGTCGCCGCGAAAGTCGTCCTGAACATTGTCGACTGCCAAAAAGAGTTGGCGCGAGGGGCAGGGGAAACAGTGCGCTGGACGCCCGAAGAGCAGATTCATCTCACATTGCAATTCCTCGGCAACATCGCGGCTGCTGAGGTGCAGCAACTCCAAACCCGATTGGCACCATTAGCGCGCGTGTTACGTTTGCGGGCTCAAGGGATCGGGGCCTTCCCCTCCATCCGGCGTCCGCGGGTAATCTGGGTCGGTTTGGCGGGCCAAATCGACGAACTAAAACAATTGCAAGCGGCGGTCGACAAGGCCACCGGTCACAGCGAAGAACGCGATTTTCACCCGCATCTCACCATCGGACGCGTCCGCGAAGGCCGCCAGCCCAAATTGGCTTTCGACCCATGGAAAGATCAGCACTTCGGTGAATGGGAAGTCCGCGAACTCTTGCTCATGCAGAGCAAACTCTCGCCAAAAGGCGCCGCTCATTCCGTTCTCGCGCGGTTTAACGTATAGCCGCCGAATGCACTTATATGGACTGCGGTGGCAGAGCGAAGCGGCGACACCGCTTTCGATTCACCGATCGTCGTGTCTAAGTCTCCCGAACTGAATTATTTTCGTAGCCAAATGCACGTTCCATATCGTCACGCCCTCGCCCTTGCCCGTCCGAGAATCCGATCGAGCGAATCGGACGTCTGGTAAATCAATGCTTCGGGATAGTGCGGATATGGGTGGAAGTATTCGAACGTCAGATATCCCCGATACCCCGTCTGCGCAAACGCTTCCATGACAGCCGGCCAGTTTGTCGTCCCGTCGAGCAGTGGACGAAAAGTTTCCAGCGAATGGTCTGTTCCCTTTTTCGTAAACTCCTTGAAATGCACGTTCTTGATTCGTTTGCCCAGAACCGAAATCCAATGCTCCGGAAATTGAAACAACATG
Organism: Verrucomicrobiia bacterium; assembly: GCA_035275085.1. Classification (GTDB taxonomy): domain Bacteria; phylum Verrucomicrobiota; class Verrucomicrobiia; order Limisphaerales; family DATENK01; genus DATENK01. Next base: position 1,104 of record DATENK010000562.1, read on the forward strand.
ATGTTCCCCGTGTCGAAATGCACACGCACATTCGGACTGTTGAAGCTGTCCACAAAACCGATCATTTCCATCGGCGTCATCAAATAGCCATTGAAGAAGATGTTTTCGATGTTCAGCGACACCTTTAGCTTTTCCGCCTGCGGCAGCAGCTTGCCGATTGCTTCACGCGCGCGGCGATCACAGACGTCATTCGGGACGGGCTCATGATCGGTCCGCCACGGAATATGCACCGCGCCAGGAACCACCAGCAGATTCTCCACCCCGAGATCATGGGCTGCCTGCGTCATTTTCGCCGCCAATTCCATTCCGCGGCTTCGCTTCTCCGGATCATTGCTCGTGAGCGGATACGGCCAAAAGAGAAACGAGCATAATCCGCTGATCGCGATGCCGATCTTCTCAGCCATCTTCCGGATTTCCGTGAATTCCTTTGTTCCTGCTTTGGGCGACAAATCATTATCCAGATCGTAATTGAGTTCGATGCCATCAAACCCCGCGTCTTTCGCCAATTGCAGGCATTCCTGCAGCGACATGCGCTCAGGGTATGGGAACGCCCATTGATTGATCGATTTTTTCATGTCGTACCGCTTCGGCGAAGCCGCCGTCGGACCCCGGTTGGGGCGTTCCGCGGCGCGCGATTCTGGTATCGCAAAGGCCGCCGCCGCCGCCGCTACAAACGTCGATTGCAAGGCGGTGCGACGTGATATCGCTGACGAGTCGTCGGGTTCCATAAAATGGTCATGCAGCCCCGCCGTGTGCTTGTCAACATGTTGTTTCGCGGATATTCCTGCGCATCCTTTACGATTGACACTAGTACCTAAAAAATTCATAACTAAAGGCGCTACTCTCCGTGTCGGTCAAGTCAAGTACGCGAGTCATATTATGAAATCAAAGTCTTACTTAGCGAATTCAATGCGCGCAGTCGCTGTTTCTCTCCTCTTCATGGCGCCATTGCTCGGGCATGCCGCAGGTTGGAAATTGATCGGCATTACCGGCCAACAGGGCAGCGACGACGTGACTGGTTTGCCGGATCATACCTTGTTCGATCTAGACCTGTACTTCACCGACCCCGGCTTCGGCTACCCGGTTCAAATGTTCAAGGTGACCTTCGTCACGGACAGCCAGGCGATCGGCTACTGTCCAACGAATGATTTGCTTTATCACACCGCTGGCTCCGAATCGTGGAACAATAACCCGCTGCGTACAGGCAGCGATCAGGGCGGCCCGACGATTTACGGCGTTGGGTTCCAGGACAACCAATACATGGAGAGCATTGATCTCGCCACGCGCGAATTCCGGGGGATTTTTAACGCCGGTCCGTGCCCGAACCCCGATCCGACGTTGCCTTGCTTCGGACTTGACGCACCGCGGCCAGCCTGGATTCGCCCGGTCGAACGCAGGGATCACACTCAGACCGGCAGCCAATATCGCGAGCGTGGCCCGGATGAGTTCCATGCCATCCGCGGCCTCGCGTGGTCCCCTTCAAAAAATGCGTTTTTTGCGGCCGATGAAGACGGCATCTTCAAGATTACCACCGACGGCGATTCTCGCTTCGTTTCCCGGCCTGGCTTCCCGGCCGATGGTGCGCAGGATGCAGCCAAAGGGATCCTCGTCATTCCGGAACGGTTGTTGATCGGTCACCGCAACGCCCCGTACATCATGGAAGTCGATGCCGAGACTGGGCGCGTTTTGCGCACTGTCCAACTCGCTTTCCCGCCGGGCGGCGGCCCTCCGCTCGCTTCTTTCGGAGGCGTGCTCGGTTTCGCGCAACATCCGGTTTCCGGCGTCATCTATGCCGTCCGCCAGACCGAGAATGCTTTCGCGCGCGAACTTGTCAGCGTTGATGTCCGGACCGGGGAGACTGTGCTGATCGGCGATCTGACACTGCACATCGCCAGCATCGCCTTCGTCCCCACTGGAAACCCTGAGCACCCATGGAAACTCGTTGGGATCACCGGCCAACAGGGCGATGATGATGCCAATGCGTATCCCGATCATACCTTGTTCGATCTTGACTTGTACTTCACCGACCCTGGCTTCGGATATCCGGTCCGCATGTTTCAAATGACCTTCGTCAACGATAGTCAATCAATCGGGTACTGTCCTGCGGATGGCTTCCTCTATCATACCGGTGGCGCAGAATCCTGGAACAACAATCCGCTCCGGACCGGCAGCGATCAAGGCGGACCCACCATCTATGGCATCGGGTATCAGGACAGCCAGTACTTGGAGAAGGTCGATTTAGCAACCCAGGTCGCTACTGCGATCTACAATGCTGACCCATGCCCAAATCCCGATCCTTCGCTTCCCTGTTTTGGTTTGGCAGCGCCGCGGCCCAACTGGGTTCTTCCTGTAGAGCGCCGCGACCATACTCAAACCGGCAGCCAATATCGCGCGCGCGGTGTCAATGAATATCACGCCGTTCGTGGCATGGCTTGGTCATCGGGTAAAAATGCCTTCTACGTCTCCGATGAAAATGGCATTTTCAGAATCACTCGCGATGGCGACTGCAAGTTTGTATCCCGCCCCGGCTTTCCCAATGATGGTGCGCTCGACGAATCCAAAGCGATTCTCGTCATACCGGAGAGGCTGCTCATCGGTCATCGCGATGGCGTTGCTCATGTTGGATACATGATAGAGGTCGATGCTGAAACCGGCCAACTCGCTCGCAGCATCAGGTTGGATTATCCTGCTGGCGGTGGAGCGCCTCTCGATGGTTTCGGCGGGTTGCTCGGCTTAACACAGAATCCCGAAACCGGGGTCGTTTACGGCCTTCGCAAGACGGACGACAATTTCGGACGCGAACTGGTGAGCATCAACACGGACACCGGGGCCACTGAACTCATCGGGAGTCTGGATTTGCACATCGCGAGCATCGCTTTCACCAAGCTTCCGCCCCTAAAAATCCGGTCCATTAGCCGCACCGGGAATACCGTCCGCATTACTTGGGCCGGCGGCAATCCACCCTACCAATTGGAGCATAGCAGCGATTTGACTTCATGGACGCCTGTCGGTGCACCGACGGACCAACTGTCATCGACGCAGCCAATTGGCGCGGGCCCGGAATATTTCCGCGTTTCAGGGCAATAGGCTAGCTCGTCCATACTATCCCTCGTGGGTGGGGCCAGACGTCGCGGCGAGCCTCCCGGGCTCGAAATGCGCTCGGTTTTCCCCTATTGACGCACGGCCGCCGCGGGCGAAGGTAACCTCAAGGAGAAGTGTTATGAGGTTACGTTTAGCGCTCGTTTTTATCTGCGGTTTCGTCGCCACCGCCGCCGTTGCACAACAACCACGAAGCCCCTTTGCGACCACGCCGGTAACTCAACCCACGGCAGGCCAAACCACTACCCCGGCCAATCAAGGCGTAGCTACGAATCCAACGGGCGACGCGAACACTGCGGCTCAGCCTGGTGTAACCACTACTGAACCAGCCGCTGGTCCGGGCGGAATCGCCACGAATTCGACCGGAGGTTCGGCCTTTGGCCTGGGGAGCACCAACCGTGCTGGTGGCACTGCTCCGCTATTCTTGAATGTTACCCCGACAACCATTACGGACGCGAGCGGCTCGCCGATCGGCGTATTGCAGCAGCTTTCGTTGAACCCCTCTGGGTCGGTCAATTTCGGCATTGTGAATATGGGTGGCCGCCTCGTCCCTGTTCCTTGGCAACTGATCGTTAGCGGCACGGGTGGCACCCGGGGCAGCCTCGCAGTCAACGCAGACTCCAGCCTCCTCCAACGCGCGCCGCCGGTTCTCATGGGTCAATTGCCGATGCTAACACAAGATGAAGTTCAAGCCCAAATCCTGAACCATTTCGGCCTCCAACCCACCACAATGACACAGCCGGCTGTCGTTGCGACCGGCACAGCGCGTGGTGGAACAGGCGGAGCAGGGGTTACCATTACCGGCGGGAGCACTAATACCGCCGCATTTGGGACCGCTGCATTCAGCAACAACATAACGGCGAATTCCAATGCGTTCTCGAACAGCACGCGCAGTAATCAAGCTGTGAACACCACCGGTGGCTTGCTTTCGCCGACGGGCCGCACCAACGGCATTTACGACGGCTTCAACTCCGGGCCCGGCAGCACTGATCGCTTTGGGCCACGCCAAAACGGGAACGCCGCACAGCCGCCTCCGACGCAGCCGGCACAATCAACGCAGCCAACGCCCGCGCCTCCGCCTCCAACACCGACACCGGCCCCAACTCCGCGCCAACAGTAGTCGTTAACGGAACTATTTGTTTCTGCGGCTTCATAGCGCGGACGATTTCGGAGCCGTGGGTTGATGACCCGCGCAGTACTGGTGGCTGTTGGCCAGCCGACGAAAGTTTAACCACTTTGTTCGTCCCACCATTGAGCCGTAAATCGGATATCGATGGATACCTCAAGGTTTGATGCTTGACATTACCTCAAGGTTCAAGGTATCACCTTCTCAATGAATAAATCCAATCCGGAATTCCTCAATGGCGTCCCAGAGCTACTCGTCCTGCAGCTTCTGGCCCGCCGCGAGATGTACGGTTACCAAATCGTTAAAGAAATCCTGGCATGCTCAAACGAGGAATTCCGCTTCGGTGAGGGCTGTATCTACCCTTGCCTCCACGAAATGGAAAAGGACCGATTGGTCACCAGCCGCAGAATGGATACCGGCGGACGCAGTCGCGTGTATTATCGCCTCACAGACAGAGGACGCAAGCGCTTGGAAATTATGCGAACGGAATGGAATCGCGTGGCCTCTGGGATCGCGCTCGTCCTGGGAGGTCAACATGCGTAAGCAAGATTTTTTCCACCAATTGTCGAGTGCGATCAGCCGCCTGGGAATCCCGAGAAAGGACGTTCGGCGGCTCGCCGAGGAAACAACCGACCATTGGGAAGATTTGGAAGCCGAGGCGCGCATAGCGGGACTCGACGATCCAGCCGCTTGTGCATTCGCCAGCAAACGGATTGGCGACCCCGCTGCCTTGGCGCAACTACATCGGCAACGAATGCGTCAGGCGCACTGGAGTGGCCGCCATCCGATCTGGAGTTTTGCGGTCGTTCCGCCGGTGCTTTTGATCCTTTGGTTTTTGGCCTGGTCGTTGATGGCCGTCACTGCCGCTGACATTTACACCAGCTTGCTCCGTCTCCCGGAGCAAATTTCGGGTTCTTACCTGATGGTGCTCGTTTGGGCCACCGTGGTCCGCTACACCGGGATCGTGGCCGTCCCGGCAATCTCATGGTGGTGGGCGCGGCGCAATTTCTGCGGATGCACATGGGGTTGGATTGCGTGCGGCGCCTGCGCGCTGCACGGCTTGCTTAATCATGTGACCATCCGCGCGCATAGTTTGAGTTGGGGTTACGGTTGGGCGGCGCCCGACTGGCTGGCGGTAATCGCGCCGCTGACGGTGGGAATGGTCGCACAGTGCCTGAATCGGAGCACATTCGCGAAATTCGCCTTCGCACTCTGCATTATTGCCCTGGGAACGGGTTGCGCGTCACCGAAACATCCCCAGGAGCGCGGCTGGATTGGCGGCGAATACAAGCAAGCCCCGGCCGACTCTCGCGGCGTTTTGATCACGCGATTGAGCACCAACACTCCCGCTGCTCACAGCGGCCTGCGCGAAGGCGATTTGATCGTGCGCGTCGAGGGGAAGCGAGTTAACGACCCGCGCACATTCTTCAAAGCCATTGATGCCGCCGTACCTGCAAGCCGCTTATCGCTGGAATTGTTGCGCGACGGAGCGAACGTTCAACGCAGTGTCACCGTGGGGAAGGAGCTGTTCAAACCGGACCACAGCCTCACCATGGGTGTGCTCCTCTCTCGCGAATGGGACCTCTGGCCAAATCCGGATTTTTCTTTGGTCGCCCTTGGATATAAGCGTCAGGAAAACCGGACCGAGTTGGATTCACCTGAATCGCGTTTTGAACTTTCCGGGCACGGCCCCGATCAGCCGGAGCGAACAGACGGCCTGCGCAGCCGTGAAGGTTGGGAAGTCTGGCTTCCAGTCTGCAGCTTTAGCAGCCGCAAGCGAATCCTGGCCCAAACAGCCGTGGAATAAGCTGCTAAATCTTTTCCGCCAAAACCTCGAGATGGCTGCCGTGCCACAGCGGCGACAGGCAAACCTGGCTCTGGATCCTGAACTTCTTAAAGGCCGTAGTCCGTAAAATGGATTCCAGTTCACGTTTGGTGAGATCGAACAGCGGCGTGTGATTGGCGCGCTCGTCCATCCGTTCGCGCACGCCGGTTGGCGCCGCCTTATAGACCCAATTGCGAAGGGTCCCGCGTATGCGCATCGGCAACGGCCAGCCGCCGCGATCGATCACGTTGAAAAACAGCTTGCCGCCGGGTTTGAGCCATTCATGGAAGCGCGCCAGGATCTCCCGCGTCACCGGACAACCGAACCCAAACATGCCCAGCGAATAAATCAGATCGAACGACTCCCCTTGAAACGGCGCCGTGAATACGTTCCCGCAGACCAGTTCAATGTCGTCGACCACCACCTGGTCTTCCTGCACTGGGTGCCGCGCCGCTTCCAGCATGTCGGGCGAAATGTCCAGCCCAACGAGCCGTTCAACATTTCGCAAGCAATGGAAGTAACGTCCGGTCCCGCACCCGGCTTCCAAAACCGAAACCGGCCCCTCAAACGACGTGGTCAATTCCCCCAGCACCTTCCGCAATCGTTGATGATGCTGCGTGGTGACTTCGATTTCGTCGTCCTCACGATAACGCGCGCAACGCTCCCGATAACTGCCCCGGAGGTTTTCTTCCGCCAACTTCAGGTTCATTCCCGCCCAGTGTAGGGGCCGCCGGCCCTTATGCGGAATGGGGAACATTCCCCGCCTTGCCATGTCGATCCACGTCCTTTACGTCCCTTTGTCCTTCAGTCCGCGTCCTGGATTATCTCTCCTACTTCTGGTGGGTCTTCAATTCGTCCAACGTCGTGACGTTCGGCGGGCGCTTGGCGAGAAAGTTTCTCACCCGGACCGGATCGACCGGCCCGGTCAGATAACCATCCATCTGCGAAGGGTTCTGCGGCAAGAGGCCGTTGTTGGCATTCGCATAAGCGTTCGCCGCCCTCTCCAACATGTCATCGATCTTATTCACCGATCGCGTATTGGTGCCGTTGAAACTGAATTGGATCTGCGTATCATATTCGTCATCCACCGCTGGCGCCGTCTCGGCGACCAGCATCGCGCTCCTGCCGACATCACTCAGCTTGCCCGACTGTACGAGCTCGTAACGCTCAATCATAGCCGGATCGACCGCTGGGTTTAGATACGGCTGGAGTTGCGAAAGGTCGCTAGGCAGCATGCCGTTGTTATTGTCAACAAACTGGCGGAGCGCATTCCGAAGGTTGTTCCCGAATATGCCTTTGGCGCGCGCTCGGAGCTCACTGAAGGCCTTGCGCAGGTCCTCCTCCGTCTCGAGTCGTTTGACATCGCCCGCTGTGCGCAGCCAATCCTGCGGGGTCAGCAATTGCAGTTCAGGAATGGTTTGGCGCGGCATTTGTTTGAGTCCCTCCTGGATCTGGGTGGCGCGCACGGCCAGAGTCTGCAGCGTGGCGTTGAAGGAACTATCGTTCGCTATTTCTCGGCGTCCACTTTTCAACTGCGCCAACTCGCGATTCTCCTCGCGCAACCGTCCCACTTCGCTGCGCAGCTTCAGCAATTCGCTCGAAGGCTCCGTTTCCGCCACGCGCGCGGGCGCGGTCTGCGCAAGCAGATTCGAAAGGCGCTGGTTCTCTGATGCCAGGGGC
>DATENK010000563.1:0-8905 GCA_035275085.1 Verrucomicrobiia bacterium
AATTCCTGGCCCTATCGAAAACCTGCGCCGCAACCGATTCCAGAGGTCAAGAATTCCAAGTGGCCTCGCAACACGATCGACTATTTCATTTTGTCCAAGATTGAAGCGAAGGACCTTACGCCGGCGCCTTCTGCGGACAAGCGCACGCTGATCCGTCGCGCTACCTTTGATCTAATCGGTTTACCGCCCACGCCGGAAGAGATTGACGCATTCCTGGCCGACACTTCGACGAACGCTTTCGCGAAGATCATAGATCGGCTCCTGGATTCTCCGCATTACGGCGAGCGTTGGGCGCGCCATTGGCTCGATCTTGTGCGCTACACCGATTCGTTCGATTCGCGCGGGATCGGTGGCGAAGGCGACGTGGCGGAAGCCTACCGTTATCGCGATTGGGTGGTGAAGGCGTTCAATCGCGATTTGCCGTACGATGAATTTATTGTCGAACAGATCGCGGGCGATATTCTGGCCACAAATGTGGCGGGGAGATTCGACGCCGATAAATTGGTCGCCACGGGAGTTTACGTGATCGGCGAATGGGGTACCGGCGATGCGGACAAAGAAAAAATGCTGACGGACATTGTGGACGATCAGGTGGATCTCACGAGCCGCGCATTTCTCGGGCTCACGGTGGCCTGCGCGCGCTGCCACGACCACAAATTCGACCCCATCTCCACCGCCGATTATTACGGCATGGCCGGGATTTTTTTTAGCAGCCACATCCTTCCGAACCCAGGCGCAAAAACGGCGGGGTCACCAGTCTTGCGCATCCCGCTCGCTTCGCGGGAAGAGCTTGAGGGCCGGCAACAGGAAGAAAAACGCCTGGAAGCTCTCGCGGCTACTCTGCCAGCCGCACGGTTGACGAACCTTGCCAGGAACATTCATGGCAAGACTGGCGTGCACGCCTTGCAAAACCCGGGACGCAAAGACACGCCTTCGCTGACAGCGAATCTTAACGACAAGGAAGTGAAGTTCATCACCATCACCATGCCGCCGCGAAGCATTGCGGTACATCCTTCACCCAAAGCCGGTGTATCCGTGGCGTGGAAAAGCCCGGTGGCCGGTCGCGTGAAAATCAGTGGGCGCGTTGCTGATGCCGACGGCAACTGTGGCAACGGCATCGATTGGGCGCTGCACCATGGAACGAACAAGATCGCGGCTGGCGCCATCGATAATGGTGGCTCGGCATCGATTCCCGAACAGCACGCCGAGTTCCAGTCCGGTGACGTCGTGCGGCTGGTCATTTCGCCCAAAGGGGAATATTCGTGCGATACCACGGTTGTCGATCTTCAAATTACGCAAGCTGATCGCAGGTGGCAGCTCACGTCCGACCTGCTGGCCGCGCTGGAACGTGACGAACCCTCGGACGTGTGGGCCGCTTACGATCTCGGGCCGAAACCCCCAGGCCCACCCCCGGTTCCGGTTGCGCACGGGATCCAGGAAGGCGGCACGCCTAAGAGCGCGTACGAAGGCATTGGAGATGCACGCATCCATATGCGTGGGCGGTACGATAAGCTCGGCGAAGTCACGCCGCGGCGCTTCCCGAAAGTTCTCGCCGGGGACGAAATCCCGAAACTCACCGGCAGCGGGCGGCTCGAATTGGCTCGCTGGATCGCCAGTCCCGAGAATCCGCAAACCGCGCGCGTGATGGTCAACCGCATTTGGCAGCATCATTTCGGTGAAGGCATCGTCCGCACCCCGAACAATTACGGGAAGCTTGGGTCGCCGCCGACGCATCCCGAGTTGTTGGATTACCTTGCGCTCGAATTCATCAAATCCGGGTGGTCCATCAAAGCGATGCATCGCGCGGTCATGCTTTCGGCAACGTGGCAGCAATCGAGTGTCCCTGCCGCTGACGTTCTCAAAGCCGACCCGGAAAACCTATTGTTTGCACGCATGAACCGCCGCCGCCTTGAATCCGAGGCGATCCGCGACAGTTTGCTTGCGGTGGCGAACCGTCTTGACCGCACGCCAGGCGGCCCTTCGGTACGCGCCCTTGAAACACCGCGCCGAACTCTTTACGTCACCACGGTTCGTTCGGAGCGCGCCACCTTCCAATGCCTGTTCGATGCCGCCGATGCAACGACGATTGCCGAAAAGCGCAATGTTTCGACAGTGGCGCCGCAAGCCTTGTTCCTGATGAACAATCCATTTGCGCTCGAGCAAGCGGATGCCCTTGCCAAACGCGCGCCGGAAAAAGATCGCATTCCGTGGCTGTATCGATTGCTTTACGGGCGCCAGGCGTCAGCGCGAGAAATCCAGCTTGGCGAAGCCGCAGTCGAAGCTTCCTCGTGGGCCGACTACTGTCATGTTCTCCTCTGCGCCAATGAATTCGTCTACATAGATTAAATGATCCCGCTGTATCTGCTGATCCTTGCGATCGGCGCTGCCGACGAACAATCGATCGTCCGAGTCCCACGCGAAGACATTCCGCCTGCGCCCGCGCTGCCGCCGGAAGAGGCGCTGAAAACATTCACCCTGAAGGATGGTTTTCGCATGGAACTGATCGCCAGCGAGCCGATGGTCGAGGAACCGGTGGCCCTCTCATTTGACGAACGCGGCCGCATCTGGGTCGTTGAGATGCGCGGGTTCATGCCGAATGCCGATGGTAAGGGCGAAAGAGATATTCCCGGCCGCGTCTCCATCCTCGAAGACATAAATGGCGACGGCGTGCCCGACAAGAAAACGGTCTTTCTGGACAGTCTGATCATGCCGCGCGCGGTCGCGTGCGTCCGTGGCGGCGCATTGATCGCCGAACCGCCGCATCTCTGGTTTTGCCGCGACACAAATGGCGATGACGTTTCCGACGAGAAAGTTGAAATCGCCTCCGACTACGGCGATCCGAAGAACCCGGAGCATTGCGCCAATGGTCTACTGCTCGCGCGCGACAATTGGATATACAGTTTATATCACGGGTACCGGTATCGATTCTCGAACGGAAATTGGACACGCGAAGCGAATCCCGTTCGGGCGCAATGGGGGCTCTCGCAAGACGATTACGGCCGGCTGGTTTACACTTCGAATAGCGATCATCTTCGCGGCGACTTGTTGCCCACGCACTATCTGGCAGAGAAGCCACCGGGCTCAAAGATGCCAGGGCTCGGCCATAAAATCGCCGCCGACCAAACCGTATGGCCCGGTCGCGTGAACCCCGGCGTGAATCGCGGCTACTTGCCGAACACGCTGAAGCCTGACGGGCGGCTGGACAAGTTCACTGCGGCTTGTGGCACAGTAATTTACCGCGGGGATTTGTTCCCGCGGGATTATTATGGGAATGCTTTCGTGTGCGAACCGGCGGCGAACATGATTCGGCGCAGCATTCTCAGCGAGAAGGACGGCATCATCACCGCCGAGAATGCCTACGAGAAAAGTGAGTTCGTGACTTCGACTGACGAACGCTTCCGACCGGTGAACCTGTACACCGGCCCTGATGGAGCTTTGTATGTCGTGGACATGTATCACGGCATTCTCCAGCACGGTATCTACCTGACACCTTACCTCCGACGACAGGCGGAAGACCGCGGGTTGCAAGAGCCGATCCATCTTGGACGCATTTACCGGATTGTGCCGCGCACCCGAGGCGGCAAACCACCCCCGAATCTGGCGACGGCGAGCGCGAATGAGCTGGTGCAATACCTGACGCATCACAACGGTTGGGTGCGTGATACCGCGCAGCGTCTGATTGTTGAACGGCAGGATACGAATGCCATCCCACTGCTGAAGAGTTTGAAGTCTGATCTTGCGCGGTTGTATGCGCTGTGGACTTTGGAAGGACTCGGCCACTTTGATCGGACGTACTTGAAAGACGCGAATGCTTACGTTCGCGCGGCGGCCTTTCGGATTTCTGGCCGCGGCGATTCATCCGATGCGGACGCCCTGCCGCAAAGCCAATTTGCACTTTCGTCAAAGGACCGTGAAGCCCTGCGCAAAATTGTTGAAAAATCCCCGTTCGCGCTGGCGCGCGACGCCGCGAAGTTCAGTCTCGGCGAATACGAAATCGCCACGCGCAAAACCAAACCGGCCGCGCCGCTGACGGCGGAGGAACGAATATTGTTCAACGGCGGCAAAACCGTTTACGAGATGGCGTGTGTGCCATGTCATCAGCCGCACGGCATGGGGCAGGAAGGATTGGCGCCGCCGCTGGCGCAAAGCGAATGGATAGCCGGTCCACCGCAGCGATTGGTGCGCATTATCCTCCACGGGCTGCGCGGGCCGATTAAAGTGAAAGGACAAACTTACGAACTCGATATGCCCTCGCTGGCCGTTCTCTCGGACGAGCAAATCGCGGCAGTTCTGACCTACGTGCGTCGGGAATGGAATCACGGCTTTTCCGCTGTGACACCCGCGACCGTGAAACAGGTTCGCGAGGCAACCGCCAAACGCGAAGATGCCTGGACCTCTGCCGATCTTCTGAAAGTTAAATAGTGCCGCTAACTGCGGATCGAACGGAGGACTTCCTGCGCCGGATTGGCCTTGAGTTGGTCGGGCTTAGGCATGTCAGCAAAGTCGCCGCGCAAAATCTTCAGCGCATACTTCTCCCGGTCAATCTCGCTGCGCGTCCGCACGCCAAATTTGCGCAGTAAGGGGACAACGGGTGACGTGCCGTCGAGGCAGTGCTTCAAAAGGAAGCCCAGTGCCGTTCCGCCCACAACAAGCCATTTTTTGCCGCCTATGAAGCTGAAGAGGATGGTTCCAAGCCCGATTCCGGAGCCATAAAGGGCCATCGAACGGTCCAAATCGCATTCCTGATCGAGTTCCTCGATGCGCTTGGAAATGGCGTCGGGCGATTGCGTGGCGTAAAATCGGATGTTTTGTTCGATTTTGGCGTCGATTTGCTCAACAGATTGGTCTTCCTGGCCGGAAAAAGCGTCATTAGCGGTTTCTGAAATCATAAGTGTAATCCTTTCCGCTGATACTTTGACCCCCGGAAAGCGGCTTGCAAGGGGCAGAAACCCGTATTTAGAGGTAAGTTGTTGAACAACCGAGGTTTGAAGCTGTCTATTTGACGACCCGAGGGGCCTCCTAACGAATTTACAAGTGTAAGAATTGAACGTTCTTGACGGGAGGCGGTCAATATGTCATTACAAAGTCAATACATTGCACGTTCATTGAACATACAAAGTGACGACGACTATATGAGCGTTTACACATGGGACAATGGCCGAGTGAACTTCACAGTTGACGAGGTGGAACATCAAGACGGCACCAGGCAGAAGCTTTCCCGGCGGGAAGCGGAACTGTTGCAGTATTTCGCGACCAACCCCGGGCGGGTCATTACCCGGGACGAGTTGCTCTCAAACGTCTGGCACTTGAACCCAGAGCGGGTGCTGACGCGCACAATCGATATGCATATCTCCAAGCTCCGTAACAAACTGCGCGACGCTGCGGATAGATCAAAGGTGCTGCTGACCTTGCACAGCCGCGGCTATATGCTGGCGGACGCCCTGGCCGATAAGGCGGCGGCGTAATCTGTAAGGCGGGCACTCTTGTCCGCCGCGAACGTCAGGCGACTGGTTTCATGGCGGACAGAAGTGTCCGCCTTACTTTTTGGTAGCGGCGATGTCCGTCACGGCCAGGTAAACGAACTGGAGGAACTGGCCGAGGCCCCCGATCGCGAGACGTTCATCATTTCCGTGCACGCGACTGGTCTCGCCTTCGGTGACCACGCTTCCCAGACCGTAACATTGGACGCCTTTGGCCCGGAGCTGGGCGGAGTCGGTGGCGCCGGTCAACATGATGGGCAGAGTGGTGGCTTCGGGGAACATGGATTTTTGCGCGCGTTCGAGCGCGGCAAACATCTCGGTGTCGAAACGCGACGGCGGAGTGGCGGGACGACCTTCGCCGGCGGGGACTACTTCGACGGCAGGATCGTTAATCACTTCACGCAGCATGTGCACGAAGTTCGTCATGTCTTCGTCAGGCAAGGCGCGGACATCCAGCGTAGCGAGCGCGTCGCCGGGAATGACGTTTTGACGGAAACCGGCTTTGAAGATCGTCGGCGAGATCGAGGTGCGAAGCATAGAGTTATACATGACACTGGTTGTGCGAAGTTTCTCCTGGATGAGCGAACTGAGCACAGGGTCTTCGAGATGGGAATACAGGAACGCTTCTTCGGGGGGACTGATGGCCGCGAGACGTTGAAAAAAAGCGCGCGTGGTGTCGTTCAAGCGCATGGGGGGCTGCCAGGTGGCGAACTTGCTCACGGCAGCGGCGAGATGGACGATCGGATTGTCGAGGCGCGGCTGGGAGCCATGCCCGCTCGTGCCACGGGCAGAAAGGAGAATGGGGCGCGGGACTTTCTCGGTGGTGGCGACGCCGACATATTGGATCCGGCTGCCTTTCTGGAAAATGCGGCCGCCCTCGTTGAGCGCATATTCGCATTCGATTTTGTCCCAGTGCTGCTTCACCACAAAATCAATTCCCATGTGCGTGCTGGATTCTTCTCCCGCTTCAGCCAGGAAGATCACATCGCGGTCGAGCGGAACCTTCAGGCGATGCAACAGCAGCATGATCTCGAGGCAAACGCTGGTCATGCCTTTGTCATCCGCAGACCCACGGCCGTAAATGAAACCATCTTTGATGATCCCGCTGAAGGGCTCGACCGTCCATTTCTCGCGCTCCACGCCGACGACATCGATGTGGCCCATGAGGAGGATCGGCTTTTTTGAGCCGTTGCCTTTGAGGCGCGCCACGATGTTGCCGCGACCGGGTTCCAGTTCGAGAATCTGGGCGGGGATGTCTTCGCGATCGAAGAAACTTTTAAGATATTGGGCGCCTTTTGTTTCGTTGCCAGGCGGATTGCTGGTGTCGACTTTGATGAAGCCGGAGAGGATGTCGACGGTTTCCTGGAGCGCGGCCTTGAAGTCCGGTTGGGCGGCCGAGGCGGCCAGGGCCATGAAGAGGAGCGGGATTGCGCGTTTCATTTTTGCATGAGGTCGAGCACGGCGGCGGTCATGGCGATGATGCCGGTGCGGATGGTCGGTTCCGGGAGCGGCGCGAATAAGGGCGAATGCAGGAATGGGAGCGGGGTGCCGTTCTTTTTGCTTTCGGCGAACTTCACGGGATCGGTCGCGCCGAGCCAAAACATCGCCGCCGGGATTTGCTGATTGAGGCTGAAAAATCCGAAGTCTTCGCTGCCCATGACCGGGTCCACTTTGATGACGTTGTTGGTGCCGAGTGTCTGCCCGAAAACACGCACGAGGCGGTCGGTGAGCGCCGGGTCATTGTAGGTCGGCGGACCTGCGAGTGGTTCGTCCACGTGGACGACGGGCGCCCGTTCCGGAGGAACGCCTGCGGCCGCGGCCATGCCTTTCGCCATGCGTTCGATAGACGCGATGACGCGCTGGCGAACATCTTCCTTGTAAGTGCGAAGTGTGATTTCGAGTTTCACTTCGTCGGGGATAATGTTGCGTTTGGTGCCGCCGTGGATCGTGCCGACCGTGAGCACAACCGGATCGAAGGGCGAATTCTCGCGACTGACCAGGGTTTGCAAGGCCATGACGAGCTGGCTCGCAAGGACGACGGGATCTTTGGCGGATTCGGGCTTGGAGCCGTGGCCGCCGAGACCGCGCACGAGGATGTCGACCGGCGTGGAACTTGCCAGCGCGTAGCCCGGCGTATAACCAACCGTTCCGGCCGGCAGGAATGGGTTATCGTGCAAGGCGAGTGCGTAAGTCGGTTTTGGAACGCGTTGATACAAATTATCGGCGAGCATCGCGCGCGCGCCGGCGATGACTTCCTCGGCTGGTTGGCCAACGAAGAGCAACGTGCCTTTCCATTGGTTCTTAAGCGCGACGAGCAGTTTCGCCGTCCCGACGAAACAAGTCATGTGGATGTCGTGTCCGCAAGCGTGCATGACCGAGACCTCCTCGCCGTTCTCGTTTTTCATGCGCGCCTTGCTCGCGTACGGCACGCCGGTTTTCTCCGCGACCGGAAGCGCATCGAGGTCCGTTCGCACCAACACCACCGGTCCAGCGCCATTTTTGAAAACGCCAACCAGCCCATGGCCCGCAAGCCCTTGCTGCTGGTATTTACCAATATGCTCAGTGACTTCGAAGCCAAGTTGCCGCAGTTCACTCGCGAGGAAGGCGGCGCTCTTTTCTTCGAAGTACGACAATTCCGGACTTGCATGCAGGTGCTTGTACGTTTGGACCAGGCGCGGGAGATCGGGCTCGATGAGCTTTTGCCAATCCGCGGCCGGCGTATATTGCGCAGCCGCAAGTGCCAGAAGGCAGGCCAGCGATGTGGCGATTCGCATGCGTGTTTGTAAGGAGATTTGAAACAGGCTGGCAATGCCCAAAACACATTGTTCCATTGGCGCCCCAAGCTTCGTTCCTGCGCGTCTTAAGCGCGCTGCAATAAAGAATAAGAATTTCAGCGGTCGGACAATGTTTCGCTGTTCATTTTTTCCTGGTCAAGGTCAACTCCTGACGGGTCCGACGCGGTTCCTGACGCCTTCCTGACGTCCCGAAAACATGCATTCCAAGCAATGTTTGCAGGCCTCCTGACGCCCTGACGCCTCCTGACGCCCCCCTGGGCCCCCTCCCCTCGTAATCCTGATCGTAATCTTACTCCTAATCCATTCAACGGTCGGAGAATGTACCGGACCATGTGCTACATGTAGCGGGTTTGTAGCGGATGTTTTTGCAGATTCCCGAGCAAAATCAGAAATGTAGCGGTGTAGCGGGTTTTTCGGGAGACGAGGCGGCAGGATCCGCCTCCTTACGTCGGCAGGCTACCGTCAGTGGTCGCGGCTCTGAGAGGCCAAAATTAGGGATATCTGGGTAGATCGTGACCCCTGTGATATGGTTTTGGCAAGTACGCGTGATGGGCGAGAGAGAGGTTGAGAGGTTTCCAATTCAAGAGAGCACCGGCGAGTGAGGGAGCTTGGATTTGGAGGATCTGCAAG
>DATENK010000564.1:0-3272 GCA_035275085.1 Verrucomicrobiia bacterium
CTCACCGACAAAACCCTGGCGGGCATCAATCCCGCCGATGGAAAACTGCTTTGGCGCGCGAATCGCGCCGGCCGCACGGCCGTCATTCCGACGCCCGTCGTATTCAACAATTTGGTTTACGTTACGTCCGGTTACGGCGCCGGGTGCAGTTGCGTGGAAGTGAAAAAGAACGGGGAGAAATTCGAAGCCAAGGAACTTTGGAACAACAAAGACGTGGTGAATCATCACGGCGGCGTGATTCGCGTGGGCGGGAATGTGTATGGCCATTCCGACTCCAAAGGCTGGACCTGCCAGGAGATCGCCACGGGCAAAGTCCATTGGCAGGAGAAGAGTTTTGGCAAAGGTTCCATTGCTTATGCTGACAATCGGTTCGTGCTGCGCGCGGAAGATAAGGGCACACTCGCGTTGATTGAGGCGAGTCCCGCCGCATACAAAGAGCACGGGCGTTTCGAGCAAGCGAACCGTTCCAAGGAACACGCCTGGGCGCATCCAGTGATCTCCAACGGCAGGCTTTACCTGCGCGACGAAGATCACCTGCTGTGCTACGACCTTAGCGCGTCGCAAAGTCCGTTGAGTTAAGGGGCGCCATTACGGATCGGGGGCGGGTAAGGGAAGCGCAATTACGCTGCTGCGCGAGTAAGGACTGGCGCAGGTCGGGGTTGCGGGGCCGGCAACTGGCCGTTCAGGAGAAACGCGAAGAGGGGCGATCGCTTCACCACGTAAACGTGGAACAAGTAGGACACTACGGATGTCGTCACGACGAGCAACAGCAGCGTTGGCAGCGCTGGGAGGCCGCTGTGGATCAGGATCCGATTGATGACGATCATAAAGGGCCAGTGCACAAGATAAACCGTGTATGATGCGTCCGATAACGAACTGACGATCGGGTTGGGCTGGTTGAAAAGCCTGCGCGCGACGAAAAACAACACTCCGCAGATACTCAGGCAAAAGATGGGATGCCACAACTCAACGAAATATTTGACGAAGGGCGTTTGGGACAGGGCCGGGTGATTCAGGATAGCATACGCAATTATGTTCGCGGCGTTCAGCCAGACATTTTGAATCATTCGCTCAAGGAGATCGCGCCGATGGAACAGAATATAACCCATGGCAAAGAACACGCCGTATTGCTCGGTTTTGTAGATGCTTAAAAATGTATCCAGCCGTGCCTGCCAGGGAAAAAGGTTGGCAGCGTGGGTAGCGCCGAAGTAGGCGACGCAACCGAGCGCGAGAAAAAGTCCACCGCTGAAGCGACTTTGTTTTAGCCGCGAAGTCATCTTTGGCCATGCGGCGCGCACCAGAGCCAGAACACCCGTGTACGCCAGGAGCGTGGGCAGAAACCACAGATGCTCGCGCCAATCGCCGCGCACCCAATAATTGCGGCTGAATTCCGTTCCGAAATCGCTCCAGTTCCAGTGATTGGCGCAATTCGAGACGAGGTCCAGGACGAGGGCGCCAAACAAAAACGGGACGCCCAGCCGGAGGATTCGCTTCCGCAAGTACGCCGCGTCCGGATTACGCTCCAGTGACATGGCCGAAAAGAAGCCGGCGATCAGATAGAAGGCCTCCATGCGGAAGCTATGGATCACATCATGGACAGATTGGAAGGAATGATGCCCTTCCACGCAGAGATATGCCGCGTGCAGAACAATCCCGAGGAAAAACAGAAAAGACCTCGAGAAATCCAGATAACAAAATCTCATGACGACACTAAAACGGACAGAACTCTGATTAGCTTATAACACTTTCGCACGGGTTTGTCGCCAACTATTTAGCCCCCCGATTGTCCCGGAAATAGACACAAATGCGGGTATTTGGCTCAAGAATTCCGCAGAAATGAGACCTGTGCCGTGGAATCGAAGTTGCTCGTGCCTTATCCCGGCTAACTCGAATACAAACTTTTATGGCTAAGAAGATTAAGAAGCAACGTGCTGCAAGACCCAAAGCGACCGATGAACGCGCGGAAGAAGTGCTGTGGGAATGTCTGAATGAAGTCCCATTTTTGCAGGCAAATCGAGTCAAGGTTGAGCAACGGCTGCTGGCGGAAGCGGGCAAACCGGACCTCGAGGCTCGCGTCACGCTCGCCGATGGCGAGAAAGTGATTTTCGGGCAGGTAAAAGAAAACGGGCAGCCGCGGCTGGTGCGGGAAGCGATTGCCGACCTGAGCAAATCCTGCCAGGCGCAGGCGGGTGCTTACGGGATCGTGATCGCGCCTGAGATCACGCCCGATGCGCAGCGAGTTTGCCGGCAAGAGGGATTTGGTTATGTCGATTACGGCGGCAATTGCCTGCTCGCGTTCGATCACATTTTTATTCACAAGGCGGGCCGACCCAAAGCCGAGGTGAAAAGGAGCAAATCGAAATCATGGTATTCGCCGCGGGCGGAACGGGTGGTGCGCACGCTCTTGCTGCACCCGAAGCGTTGCTGGAAGATCCGGGAGTTGGCGAATGAATCGATGGTGACGCCGAACCAGGCGCTGCACATCAAGCAATACCTTATGTTGCGCAAATGGCTCGCTGAGGAACGCGATGGCTTCCGGCTGGTGGAGGCGAACCTGATGCTGGATGATTGGTCCAGGAATTATCTCGCCGAGCGCAGCACGGAGCACCGTTTTCAATCCGAAAAAAGCGTGCTTGAACTGGAGATGGCGCTGTCGGCGATCTGCAAGCGCCAAGTGATCCCGTACGGCCTGATGGGTTTCTCGGCGGCGATGCGTTATGATCCCATGTTCCAGCACGATCGGCTTTCCGCTTACGTGCTATCGGATCTTGGCCAGATCGTGTCCGAACTGGAACTCACCGAATCGAAGAAAGGCAATGTGAGCCTGTGGATTCCTTATGATGAAGGCGTGTTCCGCGGGGCGCAGGATTTCCTCGATATCAAGGTCACTTCACCCGTCCAGACCTACCTGGACCTGATGGCGGCCGGCGGCAAAGCCGAGAGGGTCGCCCACTCCATCTGGCAATCCTTCATCAAAGAAAAGTGGAGCGACAAAATCAAAGCCGACGCCCCCCTGATCAGCTATTCGTCGGCATCCGTGCCCGAGCCTGCGGCGGCATAAGGCAATAGCATCCAATATCCCACACGGCCCTCCTGCCGAAATGTTCGGCGGAGGGCCTGATTTTCGCGGCATTTAGGGATATCTGGGTAGATCGTGACCCCTGTGATATGGTTTTGGCAAGTACGCGTGATGGGCGAGAGAGAGGTTGAGAGGTTTCCAATTCAAGAGAGCACCGGCGAGTGAGGGAGCTTGGATTTGGAGGATCTGCAAG
>DATENK010000565.1:0-5849 GCA_035275085.1 Verrucomicrobiia bacterium
GTGCCGCACCATCGCAGCGTATATCCTGCAAATGCACCGTATCTTCCATACGCCGGCCGCCCAACCCATTGACCGGGTCGCAGGTTTTATGGGCACGTTTGAATACCTGCAGCCGGCGTCCGCAATACTCAAACATTTCCGGCATAAACGGCAATTCATCCAAGCGACCGTTTTTGTCCAGGGTGCTGAGGATTTCTTCTTTGTTCCGAACCTGGACCCATTCCCCGGCACGGAGATCGAGGGTCCTCGGAATCAGGGTAACCATCTGTGTCATATCAAATCGTTTGTTTGGCCGCTGGAAGCCGCCGCCAGATCCAATGAGCCACCGCACCGCCGATAACGCAGACGGCAGCGACAATCCAGTGCGTAGCGCGCCGGTCGCCGTAGACCAGCATGTAAGCCGCCATGCCCAGGCCGATCCAAAGCAACTTCCGCCATTGAAATGAATCATACTCCTTTCCAAGGTTGCGCCGGCTGAACCATAAAACCTGAATCTCTCTCGAGCATGGCAGTAGCTTGCGTAACACCAGTGGCACGAACCGCATCACCAGCAGGACGCAGATAAAGAACAGCAGAAAATTTATCGTTGAGTCGAGGTTTCCTACCAGCGTCTGGTATGTGGGCAACAGCAGAAATCCTATGGCAACGCGATACAATGCCGCGAAGGGCTGGCGTTCAATTTGCAAGAGAAGCTTGTCCACAGGACGTGTCGGCGCAGAGATTGTAGTGGTTGCATTCACAGGGAATCTTGATTAGTTGAATGAGCGAATCAACTCGCGAGGGCTTCACGTCGCGTGGGCAAAAAGTTTCGAACCAACGACATAGCAACCTGCAGTGGCGTGCGAACTTTTAGTACGCCGGCGACAACGAACAGGTAGAAAGCCGCATAGGCCAGGACGAGTAGCGCCAAGCGCACAGAGGCATGAAAATCTGCCAGTAACGTGTAGCGTAAAGCCAGGCCCACTCCCACCGCGAGTAGCGCCCCCGCCAGAGGCCTGCCAATTACCGTCAGCACATCCCCGGCCCCGATGCCGAGCGGCCGACCACCATAGGCTATAGCGGGAATGAACAGGATATACATGCACACCACGTAAGCGGTCACTATCCCCATCGGGCCAAAAGGCAAGCCACAGAGCAGCGCGACGATTTGCGCGCAAGCTGCAAACACACCCCAGCGGGCCCAACGATCGGCCCTGCCGCCCGCAACATGGAGCCATCCCACAGTCCGCTCGATGACGTGTGGAATACCCCGCAAGGCCAACACGCTCAGCAACGCGCCGGCGCTGGCCCACTTATTGCCAAGCAGCAAGACAACGAGGTCCTGGCTGATCACGGCCAGGAGTCCGAAGCCTGGCATGCCGTAAAACGCTAGCGTCGACAATCCTTTGCCCCATAACCTTTTAAGTTCGCTCAGGTCGTGCCGTAGCTTGCTCAGGCTTGCCACAGCGACGCCATGAAGGGCCACCGTCAATTCCAACGCGTTTTCGTACACGAGCATTGCCTGTTGGTAATACCCAAGGGGTTTGGCGCCTGAACGCATCCCAATTGCAACGCGATCACTGCACCGGGCCACAAAGTCAGTCAGGCAAAAGCCGGTGAGATGAACGCCGAACTTCACCATCTGCTTCACACCTGCGCTGATGGCTGGCTTCGCGGGCATCCATTGCGTGCGAAACCAAACGCCGATGGCCAGCAGAAGAGTCGTGATGATTGGCCTCACCACGAGTGCCCAATAACCGAATCCATAAAACGCCATCATGACGGCACAAGCCGCACCGAGCACGTTGGATCCGACTTCAATCACGGCAATGTCCCGGAACATCATGGCCCGGCGCAACAGGGCTGAATGCTGACAACCCAATGCCGTGCTAACAAACATGAGCGAGGAGACCAGGGCGATGGAAACCAGCCTGGGCTCGTGATACATCCGGGCAATCAAAGCACCGCTGGCGGCTACCAACAGCGCGCAACCGCATCCCACCGCCATGGTGATCCAAAAGAGAGTGCTGACTTCCTGTTCCGTCAGGTTATCACGTTGCACCACGGCGTCTCGCGTTCCAAGGTCCACGAAAACAGGCGCAAAACCAGTCACAGCTAATACCATGGCTACCAGGCCGTAATCTTCCGGCGAGAGCAGGCGCGCGAGGAATAAAACCGAACCAACTTGCACCGCCGCATTGATGCCGCGAGCGGCAATGGAAAACATGCCGCTGTGAAGGGACTGGCGGCCGTGGCCCACCTGGGCTTTATTGTCACCGAAAAATCGAGTCACGTCGGAAGCTTGGTAGAATTACTGAAAGGGAATGGAGCCTATCGCTGCATTCTGGCTATTGCGATTGGATATCGAACTGAAAGTCTTCGGGAGTTGCAGGGCGAGCCGAACCTGTAACGGGGCGATTCATGTCCGCCACAATCTCGCTCGCGGTCAACGCACGATTATAGATGCGCACCTCATCAATGCGCCCTGGAAAATATTGGCCGTTCAGAGAATTGCCGCCAATCCCGAGATCATAAGTCGAAGTACGAATCGGGCCGGTTTGCGCGCGGTTCGCAGCCTCCACACCGTTGATATAAATGCGCATCACAGCGCCATCGTAAGTACCTGCGACGTGGGTCCACTGATTCACCGGCAGCGTCGACGCCGCATTCAGGTTTGCGCCCGAGAAGGTGCCATAAAAGCGAGGCGTATTAGGAGCCGGCGTGAAACCCTCGATGAAATAGATATCCTCGGGTTTATAGACGAGGTTACGGTACGAATTGGTAATTACAGTTGGGTAGCACCAGCACATTAGCGTCAGGGCTGCGGTGACGTTGAGTGAATCGGAGTTGAGAACATTGACGTAAGAATTCTGGCCATTAAATTCAAGGGCTTTACCGAATTTCCCAAGATCAGTTCTGATCGGACCATTGATCAGCGCACCGGTGTTATTGTTACCACTCGAATCGATCGTCGCAGAACCGGTGGCCTCCTCGAACCCGTATGCAGCCACCAGCCCGCTGTTAACGGAAATAATAATATCCGTCGAGTTTACAGCCACTCTACCGTCAGACACCGTCAGGCGCGCGGTATAGTTTCCATACGCTGAGTAGGTATGGATTGGATTGGGTTGAGTCGAGGTGGTACCATCACCAAAGACCCAACTGTAAGTCAATGCCGCGCCCTCGGGATCGCTCGTTCCTGTGCTGGAAAATGTAACATCGAGCGGCGGCTGGCCTTCGCGCGGCGTGGCGCTGGCAGCAACGATCGGCGGCTGGTTACCCACACGAATAATGATGTCCCCCGACCGCGCAGTATTCACCCCGTCCGAGACCGTCAGAAAAGCGGTATAGGCGCCGTCTGCTGAATAGGTGTGTGAGGGATTCGCGGCAGTCGAACTCGCGCCGTCGCCGAAGGTCCAACTGTAGGTTAGCGCGGTGCCTTCAGGGTCGACTGAACCGGCGCTTGAAAATATCACGTTCAAGGGCGCGACGCCCAGCTTAGGGTTTCCATCCGCAACTGCCGTTGGTGTTCCGGATGACGGCGGCTCAGTGCCGAAGACCGAGCGATACCCCGCAGGCAGGCTGGTGGCGGCCGCCACGGCAAACCGAGTCGGGTCAAACGGGGGCCATGGACGGTCCCCGAACCACGCCGGCCTGCTGTTGTAACAATAACTGTCGCGGATTGTGTCAACACCGAGAGCTTCAGCGGCGTTCACGGCGTCATTCACGGTGTTGTAGTTATACCGGCGGGTGGTGCCTACGCAGCTGCTATCGATATTGTACATTTGAGAATAGGTGGAATGAAAGCTGTTCTCGCCGAGCAAATTCCCGATGATGGTTGTGTTGGCCATTGCACTTTCGAGCGTGATCGGAACGCAATTTGCAGTCTTCGTCGCGGCCCAGCCCCTTATGCGGTTTCGAACAATGCCGTTATCGCTGTTGTTATTATTGAACACGACGTCAAAATAGATCGGCCCGTCCAGCCAGTTTCCTTCGTAGATGGTGTGATGCGTGTGACCGCCGTGAGGAAACATATACTCCGCAAACCAACTTTGTTGGGTGTAAGGATACGGCCCAACCCCGTAATTGTAGCTGAAGCTGCATCCCACGGCGGAAATACAGGGCATGGCCAGGCTCAAATTTGTAAATATATTGTCTTCGATCTTGCAGGAGGTGACAACCGCCGGCAGCGTAGCATAGGTCCCGCTTCCAGTCCCGGACGTATCGCGAAAAACCGAATGCGTGATTTCACTATTCACCGAATAACTCATTCGAATCGCCGCCGCAGTATCGACGTTCATCCGCACGTTCCGCACCCAGCAGTTGACTGAGGGGCCCATGCGGACGGTGTAAATTGAATTTCCGCTCCCCTTTACGATATCAACGTCCTCCAAGCCGACCCGCTGCGCTGATCGGCCGAGCACTGACGACCAGGCCACGGCTTCCGGCGAACGCGCAGCTGCCCAGTAAGTGCCTAAGAGCGGAGGTTGAAAGGAAATCGTATTGCCATTGATACCGGTAATCTGCAGCGCCTGGCAGTAGGCGCGGCCGGCTCGCAGAAAAGTTTCCCCCCCCTGGGTGTCGGGCTTTACGAGGGTGCCGTCGTCGGTCTGGTCCATCATGAACACATCACCGACGGCAAAGTCCGCATTCGGTGCCGCTGCGAGAGTAATCGACGTTGAACCCTCCGTGTACCCCGACGCGACGCTGCGCACCGATTTCACCGGCCACCCTCCATTCGGACCGGCCGGGTACCAATACGGAGAAGTTTGCAACACGACATTCACAAGGAACGTAGTCGGTTGGCCGGCGGAATTTGTCGTGCCCCGCAAGACCACGCCATTTTTGGTCAGGTTGATCTGGCCCCCGCCGAAATTGTAAGTCCCCGCCGCGAACTTCACGACTTGATTACTGGGGCAGCTTGCAATGGCCGAATTGACTTGTGCAAGCGAGACACCGATACCCAGGTTTGTATAAATAGTTGTCACCTGAGGGCGTCCACCGCTTACGCCGGCGCTCGTCCAAAGATTTCCAGGGAGCGCGCCGCGCCGTGCGACAGGAAACACGTCAGCCCCCATGGCATTCGAGAATGAGATTGCAGCCAGCAAAAAGGCCAGAAATCTCCCACATTTGGATGAATTGAATATGCCGAGTTTCACCAAAACCACCTTAAGCAGAAAATACGCCAATGAGCCACTGGGGTACCCACCCCTGAGACACGTCCAGAATTGGGGCATCGACTGCTGACGCACGCGCCCAAAAGTTTCACGAAAGCGCCCCATGTCCGCGTCATTGAATCCCCGAAGTGTTCGGCCTGAGCACCGCCTGCGGGCCGAGCCGAACCGTTCTCTGCTGCTGAGTGAGCGGCGCGCGGGCGCCGATCGGGTATCGAATACTCACCATGAGAAAAACGAACCACAATAGTGTGAGCTTATTAAAGGATGCTTCAGACCAATTATGAGCCAGAATAATCAGCCAAAACACCAGGCTTATGCTCCCCCACTCCACGTTCGTTATCAGGCGGTTCTGAATCGTCTTTCCCCCCGCAACGATCGTTGCAAATAGCAGCGCCAACGCAATGAATCCGCCGTTCAGATAGGTTTCCAAGTACCCGTTGTGTGCCTGCGTGAGCACGAACGAGTAAACTTCCATAAATCGAGTGGCCCTCGCCTCACTCCAAAAACTATAAAATCCCGCGCCGATTAGGGGGTTCGACTTTTCAGCCAGCGCCAAAGACCAGATTTCGGTGCGGCCGTGCAGCGACGTATCGCGCCCCAACATTCCGGCTCCTAAAGCGCCGAGGTCAAATACCGAGGAAAGAACCAACAGCACCACCGCCGCAGCAATAATGTAGCCCACAAGTTGACCGC
>DATENK010000566.1:0-4994 GCA_035275085.1 Verrucomicrobiia bacterium
CTTGCAGATCCTCCAAATCCAAGCTCCCTCACTCGCCGGTGCTCTCTTGAATTGGAAACCTCTCAACCTCTCTCTCGCCCATCACGCGTACTTGCCAAAACCATATCACAGGGGTCACGATCTACCCAGATATCCCTAAAAGTTTGGAGTCAGTCACGTCGGAGCGCTTGAGTTTGCCGGAAATATTCCATTAATGAGCTCAGCAGCGGAAAGCAGAACGCCTAGGGCCATCCCCGGCGGAATGATTTCCTGAAAGGATGGATGGGAGCCCATATTGCGGAGGTTTCGGGTCGCTGTCCAACGGCGTTCGTCCTTTTTGCTGATTATGCCATTGGCAATTAAACGGTCGATGTTTTCGGAGAATTTGAAATCGCGCGGACGTTTTTTGCCGGTACGCGATGTCTTCTGGGGTAAGCCGATGGCCCGGCACTTTGCGCACACTGCGGCTTCGGCGACTCGCTGGCATTGCTGACCTGCCAACGTGAGAAGAGGGTAAAACAGGTACCCGTATACGAACATCGCGCGAGCAGCTTCGAACAGTGCGCAAATCTGTTCTGGGACGTCTGCGCCGAGTTGTGGCTTTAGAACTTCGGGAATCCAGAGCTCTGGCGTAATGCCCGGAAAGATGATCGGCACGTCCGGAGAGAGCCAGTTCTCGAACGTGATCTTTTTAAAGCCGTAGTGTGTCGCGTCGGTGCTCATCCTTCACCCGACGTTTATGGGAACCAGGGTCATGGTATCGTTTCCAAAGATGTCGATGACTTTGACCGCGACTGTGTAGCGGCCGGGTTTTGGGTACGCGTGCGTTGCGCTCTTGAGTTCCAACTCGCGTTCGGTACGGGTCCGGAAGCTCTGCCATTCGTTCTCAAAAATGTATGCACCGGTCCACCGTTCCTCGAAGTCGATGAACTCACCGGCGTCTGCTTTCACTGCCCCGGGCAGTTCTCCTTCAACGCCCATACGTTTCGGCACTTTGACGATTTCCTTGCGGCTCTCGTAATCGAAATCGACGGCCCAATAATCGACCCAATCCGTCCATTTTTTCGTCAACACTTCGCGCGTAATGACGCCTTCTTTGTTCTTGCTCAGCTTGATGAGCTTGCCCTGCTCGCAAACCACTTCGCTCTTGCCTGCTTTCAAATCGGCTGCGATGGCTTCGGCCAATCCTTGCGAATAATACACGGAAAAATCTGTTAACTCCACGGCGAGCGCGAGCGGGTTCCTTTTATCGAAACGCGGCGTGACTTCAATGTAAGCCACGTCATGAAAACGGACCTGGCCCTTTTCGACGGCGCGCTTGTCGAAGACTTCCGGCGGAATCGTTTTTGGTGCGAGATCAATACCCTTTTGTTTAGCCTCCTCAAGCACGGCGGGGAACAGGCCCATTTCAAACTCGAATGCCAGCACGTCTACTCGCGTAGCGCCCCGCTTTCGGCATTCTGATCCGATCGCGGTTCGATGTTGCTTTCCGTTGCCTCCGTTACCGTCTTTCGCCGGCTCCTGCTCGGAACTGAGCTTGTCCCTCACCCATGTTAAGGATTCAGCCTTCAGCCTTTGGAATTCATCCTTCTCTTCGGACGCCTTGCGGTCCATCAACCATCAACCATCAACCGCTTCGCCAAGAGCCGCGTCGGACGGTCGCTACTGCTTCAAGCGTAAGCTCACGGGTCCGTGCGCAGGCGATAGTAACGGCGAGGATCAGTAGCCGGGGGCGAGTCGGTCCAGACCGTGATCGGCAAGGAAGAGGTGACGCGCGGGACAGCGTCCAACCATGTCGCGGGCGGCCAATTGGTGCGCCACTGGACGGTGTATTTCACGCCGGGCACGGATTGCCAGGACAGGAGAATGTCGCTGCCAGCCTTGGCAATGCGCAGGATGCGGCCGGGATACGACGAAGGATCGGCGGGGTCAGAGCCGGCCTCCGATTCGCTGACATTCAGATACCCATCCTCGTCGCGATCCAGCGCGAGACGCCAACCGGTGTATTGCGGGACCAGCATGGCCGTGAATTCGGAAGTGGCGCCGGCGAAGATATCGTTCAGCGTGGCCGCAATTTCGCCGTGGCGATCGGATTGGAAGTCGGCGGTTGCGCGGCGGAGCAGCCAGTTGCGCATAAGGCCGT
This sequence comes from Verrucomicrobiia bacterium, assembly GCA_035275085.1. GTDB lineage: Bacteria > Verrucomicrobiota > Verrucomicrobiia > Limisphaerales > DATENK01 > DATENK01. The sequence continues at coordinate 2,123 of DATENK010000566.1, forward strand.
TCTTTTTGCCGCGAACGATAAATTCCAGGCGGCTGTCGTCGCGAATCGCGAGATTGAACATGTCGGTAACCAACTGCGGGGGGGCAGAAGGTGCGAAGGTGACTTGCTTGCCTGCGGAAGAGGGGACGTCCTGACTTGGCGAGATGGTGGTGACCTGCCCGAAATCCGAGCCGCTGAAGCAGAGCATGAACGCGACAAGGTTGGCGACGTTGGTGTCGTTGGGAGCTGTTTGCGGAAAGCCAGCGTTCAGGAAGTGCGTGAGCGAATCGACGCGCCCATCGTGCATAAAGCCGAAGCCGGTGCGGCCATTGGTGCTCAAAGCATCCATGCCCAGGCGGTCAAGCAAGTTCCGCAGTTGGGAAGTCTTAAAGGCGCCCTCAGTGCCGGCGCGCGGGAGACTGAGAACCTGGTTGCTGGCGCCGCCGCCTGTTCCCAGGTTGAAAGTGTGGCAGAATCCGCAATTGACGATGAAAGGAGAGAGACCGGCCTGTGCATCGCCCGCGGGTAGGGGCTGTCGAACGCCGGTATTTGTGCGCCCAAAGAGGCCGGGGAGCGCAACCGACGTTGGCAGGGTGTTCGAGAAGGTGCGCAGATAGTTCGGTGGAAAGGAAATGCTTTGGAGCATGCCTTTGAACTCCGCCATCTCGTTGCTGGTGAGCTGAGTGTCTCTGGCCAGGAGGGCTGGAAAAGTAACGTTGAAGGCTTCGATATTTGTGCGATCGGCGCGCCAGTGCAGCGGTAACTGCCGTCGGTTAAAGTTTGTGGGCGTGATGATGTCCTGCAGCGTCTGCGTGAGCATGGGCCCTTTCATGGGATGGAAAGTGAAAAACCCGTTGGTGGCCCGTTCGCCGGCGGGATCGCCCAGGTCCCACGCGAGGCGATCCATGCGCGCATCGACGTGGCAGGAACCGCACGCGACGATGCCCAGGCCGGAGTTGGCGCGTGTGTCGTAGAGATGGCGCCGGCCTTTGCGTACGATGTCGGGCGTGGGGTCGAACACAGATATGTTGGTGATCACGGTGCCCGCCTCGGTGTCTACGACGGAAATCGTCGACGAAAAGCGATTCCAGACATAGAGGCGTAAGCGGGCTTCGTCGAGAGCGATGCCGGTTGGGCCTTCACCCAAATCGATGGGTTGCGAGTTGACGCGGGCGCCGTCGGCATCGATCACAAGAAGGTTTCGCGAGCCCATACCGGTGACATAAGCGCGGGTGCCGGCCGCGTTCCACTCGATGCCGCGAGGATCGCCCAGCGCCAGGGCGCGTTGGGCCGGAGGAAGTGAACGGGTGATGTAGTCCAGGTGCGGATTCAAATCGCGGATACGATGGGTAAGTGTCACTGGATCGACGAGGGCGAGATTAACCCGAAGAAAAACACCTTTGAGGTTCGGCTCGAAACGCCGCTCGTTCATTGCGTCCGTCCCAACGACCGCGATCTGGCCTGAAGCGGGGTTCACTGCAACGGCCATGCAGATGTTCATCAAGCGGCGCGCGTACGTTACCTGGAGGGTTGCCGTGTCGATCACTGCCAAGTCCCGATCGGGCAAGTCCCACCCCTGGATGCGGCCGGATATGCTGGCGTTTGTACCTGAAACCCATTCAGTCCAATCGGCGTTGTTGTCATCCATCCAGCGGCCGGACGCGTTCTTGCGCACGATGTGGCTGACGCGCGGCGGCAGGACCGTGAGCGCGGGATTAATCGGCGGGGAGACGGCGGTTCCGGAATTAGGCGGGGGATCCGCGCCTGCATAGGGACCGTTGCTATCGTCCAGCGGACCGGGTCGCGGTTGAACACCCAGCTCGGTCAATCTTCGCCCTAATAGCGTGCTGCCGTTCCCGGATTCGAAAATCGCCACATACACTTTTGTTCCGTCCGGACTGGTCGCCATCGCACGCGGCCGTTCGCCATCGATCGCGATGTTCGCTACGGCGGCGCGGGTGGTGGGATCGACGACCAACACGCTGTTCGTGCGCGAGCACGAAATCCAGGCGCGCCGTGGGTTACCGGCGAAGACGACGTCGCTGGGACCGGCGGGAGTATGCAGTGTGGCGATGACGTTCAGGGAAGTGAGGTCGATGATGTTGACGGTCGAAGAAATGTGATTGACCACCCAGAGTTCGTTCGACGAAGCAAAGCGCACCGTCACCGGATCCAGTCCAACGGGAACGCTGCCGGTGGGTATTGGCAGCCCTCCCGAGACATCGAAAATCTCGAGTCGATTGTCCGGCAAATTACAAACCACCAGCGTTTGTCCGTCGGGGCCAAGAGCGATTGGGTGCACCGGCGCGGTTTCGAAGTTGGCGAAGTCTGTGAGCATAAAACTCAGGATGAATGATTGATCCGCTCCGTACACGGCGCCAAATGCATTGGTGGCCGCCAGCCGATAGTGATAGTTCGGCCCCATCCTCAGTGCGCCGAGCACGACGTTGAGGTCCAACACGCTCGAACCCTGTCCGACCTCCTGCATTCCGATCACATTGCCATAATTGGTGTCCGTGCCCCACTCAAACCACGCAGCGGTGGGCCAGCCGTGCGGATTGACCTGCCCTCTGAACCGCGCGCTGGTGTTGGATAGTTGATCCACTGCGAGACTCGTGACGCCGGGTCGTTGACTGTTGAGATTGAAAGTCTGGTCCAGGCCTGCGGTGACACCAAACGCATTGGTCGCGAGGGCGCGGAAATGGTACTCCGTCCCGATGACCAGTCCGTTGAGCACGACGTTGAGGGTCGACACGCTCGAACCCTGTCCGACGTCCTGCATTCCAATCAAATTGCCATAATGCGTGTCCGTGCCCCACTCAAACCACGCGGCCGTGGGCCAGCCCTGCGGATTGACCTGCGCTCTCAAGCGCGCGTTGGTGGTGGTGAGTTG
>DATENK010000567.1:0-2077 GCA_035275085.1 Verrucomicrobiia bacterium
AGATCGCGCGTCGGACGCGGTCTTTGCCTCGCTTGCCTCCTCGCCGAGGGTGTAGGAGCTGATACTCAAAAGACGGAAACCCTGGATGACGTGCTCGGGGAACTTGAGGTATGTGACACTGATTGGCGCATAGGAAATTACCAAATCCTTGAGGAGATCGGGCGCGGCGGGATGGGTGTCATTTATCGCGCTCGCCAGCGGCATTCGCGGCGCATTGTTGCGCTCAAACGCATTCTTTCCTATCACGCCGATTCACAGGAAACCCTGGCTCGGTTCCGGCGTGAGGCACAAGCGGCGGCCAGTCTGGATCACCCCAACATTCTGCCGATCTATGAAGTAAGCGAATGTGACGATGGTCTGCCGTTTTTCAGCATGAAATTTGCCGGTGGGGGCAGTCTGCTGGATGCGGCTCCGGCTCTGCGTGGTGAACCGCGCCGAGCGGTAGCTTTGATGGCCAAGGTGGCGCGGGCGGTTCAGTATGCGCATGGGCAGGGGATTTTGCACCGCGACTTGAAACCGGGAAATGTTTTGCTCGATGGGCGAGGCGAACCGCTGGTGAGTGATTTTGGTTTGGCCAAGTGGCTGGACACGAGCAGCCACTTGACTCGGACCCTGACTATTTTTGGCACGCCTGGCTACATTGCGCCGGAGCAGGTAAACGGCTCCTCGAGCAAGCTTAGTCCAGCAGCGGATGTCTATAGTTTGGGTGCAATTTTATTCGATCTATTGACGGGGCGTCCGCCGTTTTTAGGTGAACACGCGCTGAAGGTCATCCAGCAAGCCAGTGAGAAGCCGGCGCCGAAGCTGCGCACGCTGATGCCGGGGTTGGATAAGGATCTTGAGACAATCTGCGCGAAATGTTTGGAGCGCGAACCGGGAGCGCGTTATCGCTCAGCTGGTGATCTGGCCGAAGATCTGGAGCGGTGGCTGGAAGGACTTCACATCGTGGCGCGTCCTGTTTCGCCCTTGGCGCGTGGGTGGCGGTGGACAAAACGCAATCCGGTTGTTGCGGGAATGGCAGCGCTGTTGCTGATATTAGGATCAACAGTTGGCGCGATGATTTGGAACGGCGAAATGGCCACTCCAAGTGCGCCGAGCGGCATCGCGGTTCTTCCGTTTGAGAGTCTTAGTTCAGATAAAGACAATTCGTTTTTTGCTGATGGCGTTTACGATGGTGTTTCCACCAAGCTGGCGAAGATGGCCAACTTAAAGGTGATCAGCCACAACAGTGTAGCCAAGTATCGCGGCGCGCGGAACACGCACGAAATTGGCCGCGCCCTCAATGTCGGATACGTACTTGAAGGGAGTGTGCGCCGGGAGGCAGGCAGGATTCATCTTAACGCGCAGTTAATCGATACGCGCACGGACGCACACGTGTGGGCACAAGAATACGATCGGGATTTGAACGACGTGTTCACACTCCAAACCGAGATCGCACAAAAAGTCGCCGATCAACTCGGAACCGAAGTTTCATCGACTGAGAAAGCAGCCATCGAGGAACCACCCACGACCGACCTTGTTGCCTATGATGCTTACCTGCGGGGTAAAGACCTCGTGAACGGGATTGCATTCAGCATGCGGGCAAAAGAAGATTTGTTCCAGGCGGTGCAATTGCTTGATCAGGCTATTGCCCGTGATCCATTGTTTTTCCTGGCGTATGGCGAGCTGGCCGGCGCGCACGACCGAATTTATTTTCTCGGTTTCGATCATACTGATGCGCGACTTAAGCTTTCAGAAGCGGCTATTCAATCGGCCCGGCGGTTGCGACCCGACTCGGGAGAAACGCATCTGGCCATGGCTCAACATTTCTACTGGGCTTATTCGGACTACGATCGGGCACGTGCCGAATTAGTTATCGCACGTCGTACCCTGCCTAACGAATCACGAATTCCTCTTCTCGCCGGTTATATCGATCGTCGACAGGGACACTGGGACAAAGCGCTGGAGGAAATGAAGCAGGCATTGGAACTGGATCCGCGCAATTTTTCCATTCTTCAGCAACTCTCGCTGACTTACGAAGCTTTGCGCCGGTACAAAGAGATGGCCGCCACTTTGGACAGCGCACTAGCCGTAGCCC
>DATENK010000568.1:0-11153 GCA_035275085.1 Verrucomicrobiia bacterium
CTCCAGCAACTCGCCGCGGTCGCGCATCGCAACCAGGTCTTTTTCCGCAAGCACCCAGTCCTGTAGCGTCAGTGAATCGTGCGCCAGCTTGTCGCGATAAAGTTCGTACGCATGCTGCCGCACCATGGCTTTGGTAATCCCCGGAGTAACCGGCTCAGGCTGTTCAATTCTCTCCTGCTTATTCATAATCCCTCCTTCGATTACGATAGCCCTCGTCCCAGCCTCAGGCAAATTTGGAGGGCGAAGTCCCGATCCCAACAATACTGCACGCCTGGATCGTATTCAGTCCCAATCGTTCCGCTTCCGCAATGACGTCATCCGATTCAGTGCCGGGATTCAGCCACAATTCATCGCACCCTTTGTTCGCAATCTCAGGCAACAACTTCAACAATACCGGCGGAGGAACATAGACGCTGACCATCTCCGGGCGCACCGGCAAATCCGCAACGCGTTTGTAAGCCACTAGTCCCTCGATCTCGGTCTCCTTCGGGTTCACGGGATAAACTTTATAGCCTTGTTCGCGAAACGCGCGCACCGCTTTATTGCCGAACTTAGTGCGATCCGACGACGCGCCGATGATTGCCACGGTTTTCATTCCCGAAACCTGCCGCAAAACGCCGTGACCGCAAGACCTTTACGGCCGCCGGATCGTGCCGTCGCGGTCCCGCAAGCGGCCCCAATGCAAATCGAACGGCGGATCGTCGCGGATCGGATATTTGGCCGCGAGTTTTTCGTCGATATTGATGCCGAGCCCCGGCTTTTCGTTGCACACCATCATGCCGTCTCGCAGTTCGGGTGTGCCGGGAAAAACCTCCCGAAGCGCTTCACTGAAGGTCGGGTATTCCTGAATCCCAAAGTTCCACGTCGCGAGGTCCAAATGCACGTGCGCTGCGTGGCCCACCGGCGAAGTATCGCTCGGCCCGTGCCACGCTGTGCGCACACGAAAGAAGTCACAAAGGGCGGCGATCTTTCGCGCTGCGGTAATGCCGCCGACTTGCGAAAGATGACAACGAATGAAATCGATCAGCCGTCCGCTCACAAGCTCCAGCCATTCGTTGGGGTTATTGAACAGCTCACCCATGGCAATCGGCGTCGCAGTTTGCTGGCGCAGAATTTTGAAGTAACCGACGTCCTCCGGCGCAAATGGATCTTCCAGAAAAAACAGGCGGTACGGCTCGAGTTCTTTCGCCAGACCCATCGCGTCGATCGGCGGCAGTCGTTCGTGCATGTCATGCAGCAGCTCAACTTCGTCGCCCAGTTGCTCGCGCAAATACTTGAATAGCTTCGGTACGGTGCGGCGATACGCGGTGGGTTCGAACAATTCTCCCGCGAAATGTCCTTCACCAACCAGTTTCACCGGTGGCGGATTGGTCATCGCCCCGCCGCCTGAACCGGCGCCGTAAACCGATTGACCTTCCACTCCCACCTGAGCGCGGATGTATCGCACGCCCTCGCTCAGATACTTGCGCGCAATATCAAGCACCGCTTCGGGTGTCTTGCCTGCAGCGTGGCGATAGACCGGAATGCCTGTGCGAACCTTCCCGCCGAGCAATTGATATAGCGGCACGCCCAGACGTTTGGCTTTGATGTCCCAGAGCGCCGCGTCCACGCCACTCAGCGCATTCATTAGCACCGGGCCGTTGCGCCAATACGAGCTTTGATACATCGACTGCCAGATGTCTTCGATGTTGTCCGCGTCCTTGCTCACCAGAAAGGGCGCGAGATATTCGTCCACGGCGGTGACGACGGTGCGTATGCGCTGTGTAAAGGTGGCGCAGCCAAGTCCATAAAGGCCGGGTTCATTGGTCTCAACCTTCACCACGCATAAACGTGTCCGCGTCGGCGCAGTGAGGATCGCTTTGACTTTGGCAATCTTGACCGGTCCGCCTTTGTTCTGCTGCGCATGCAAAGGCGGTGCACTTGCCAACAATCCGGCGAGCGCTCCGCCTTGGGACAATTGAGTAAAGAAATCACGCCGGTTTCGCATAGCGCCGCATTATGTGCGCTTGCTTACTGCGAGCGGCAACTGTTTTCGCGGACGTGGTCTGCGCCGAGGTTGTTGCCGGCTTAGTGGCTGGAGGTAACCACCAGCGTCTGCTCGAGGGTGGTGACGCCTTCGCGAACCTTATCCAGGGCCGCCATGCGCAAAGTGCGCATGCCCTGGCTGGCGGCAATTTTGCCAATTTCCATGGCGCTGCCCCGAGCGATGATCACTTTTCGGATTTCGTCCGTAATGGTCATGGCTTCGATGATTGCGCAACGGCCAGCGTAGCCCGTGTTATGGCAGCGGTCGCAGCCGCGGCCACGGAAAAGAGTGGCGCCTTCAAAGTAGCTGGGCGGAATGCTCAGATCCCGGAACATCTGCGGCGGATAGCTCACCGGCTCTTTGCAGGCGGGGCAAATCTTGCGCACGAGGCGTTGCGCGCAGGCCAGAATTACAGCGGATGAAATCAAAAATGGCGCGATGCCCATATCGTCGAGTCGCGCGACGGCTCCGGGCGCGTCATTACAGTGCATTGTGCTAAACACCTGGTGACCGGTCAGCGCCGCTTCAACCGCAATTTCTGCGGTTTCGGTATCGCGAATTTCACCGATCATGATGATGTCCGGGTCCTGGCGCAAAATTGATCGCAACGCGTTCGCGAACGTGAGCCCAATGTCCTTTTTCGTCGGCACCTGATTGATCCCGGCCAACTGGAATTCCACGGGGTCTTCGACCGTCACGATATTGTACTCCGGATTGTTCACTTCGCTCAGCGCTGAATACAACGTCGTGGTCTTTCCCGAACCGGTCGGGCCAGTGACGAGGATCAATCCGTGGGGTGCGTCCACCGCCGCGCGAAACCGCCGATGGGTATCCGCATCCATTCCGAGTTTATCGATCGCCGCAGATAGATTCGTTTTGTCCAACACGCGCAACACGCATTTTTCGCCATGTACCGTGGGCAGGAACGAAACACGCAAATCGAAGTCGCGCCCGCTCACCTTCACCCGCATGCGGCCGTCCTGGGGCAAGCGGCGCTCCGCAATGTCCAGGCTGCTCATGATTTTGAGACGCGAGGCTAGCGGAATGTACAGGTTCTTGGGCGGGGGCGTGCGATCTACCAATGCGCCATCCACACGATAGCGCAAGCGGACCTGCTTTTCGAAGGGCTCAAGATGAATATCGCTTGCCCGATCCTTAATGGCCTGCACCAGGATGAGGTTTGCGAGCTTGATCACCGGTGCGTCTTCTGCGGAGGCGGAAAGCTGGTCGAGGTTGACCTCTTCCATCGTCTCCTTGACCGTCTCGATGCTGTCGTCGTCCTCGGCTTTTTTGGCAGCATCCTGGATGATGTCCTCCATCGTCCCGGTCTTGCCGGTATCGAGGTGGTGCAGCTTTTCGATGATCGCCTTTTCGGAGGCGATCATCGGGGTGACATCCATTTTCGTGATGCGGCGGACGTCGTCAATGGCGAGCACGTTCAGCGGGTCGGCCATTGCCAGGAATAATCGGTTTTCCAGGCGCGAGACCGGCAGCACCTTGTGCGTGTGGCAAATATCACGCGGGAGCAACTCGGCGATGTCCGGCGCGATGCCCATGCGGCCGAGATTGACCGGCGGGGTATTCAGCACGCGGCCCATGCAGACCGCCATGTCCTGCTCGGTGACGTAAGCTTTATCGACAATGATTTTCAGCAGGCGCGTGCCCTCGCGCTTCTGTTGTTCCATTAGCTCGTCGACCTGTTTGCGGGACAAAAGGCTATCTTCGACGAGCGCGTCGGCGATGCGTTCACCAAAAGTCTTTACTGCAGCCATAATCTAAATTGTTTAGCGGTAAACCTTTTTCAGGCACTTGGAGATATCGTCAGGCGAGGCCAGATACCAGATGATGCGCGACTTCGTCACTTCCTCAACTTCAGCCGCCGCCTGGCGGTTGAAGGGATTGCACGTGGCGACCATGATTGACTTGCTCATTTTGTCGAATGGCAGGACAAACCATCGGAAGCAGGTTTCGGAGGGATAATTCCGGCCCAACTCCAGATCGATGTCGTACTTTTCCAACGGCAGGAAACCGAGGCGGGACTTTTCGGACAAAAGCCGCAACGATTTTTCCAGCGGGTTTAAACCTTTTTCGGCGAGATTTTGAATGAAGGGCTGCAGCGGCTTGCCCGGTGCGCTGTTGAAGTCGGGCGTCACCCAGCATTGATCGAATGCCGCCGCATTGATCACTTTGCTGTCGACGAAAATCTTCTGCATCATTTGGCGGCCGTCATCACCGTCGCCTGTAGCTGACCGCGAGCTTTTCTTGCGCGTAAACGTCGTCTGGCCGCGGGGAACCTCGGTGAGACTCGGCTGGGCGCCGAGCGAATTGGCTTTGCTTTCCAGCTCGCTAAGCGCCGTGAGCACATCCGCATCGTCCGGGTAACGCTGCAGGATACTTTCGTACTCCAGAATCGCTGAGGAAAGCTGCCCCATGGCGACATACGCTTGCGCGATGCGCTTGGCGGTACGCAAGACGTCCTGTTCGCGGCCGAGCTTCGCGTATGCCTCCTTGAGGATTTCCAAAGATTGATAGTCCTGAGGCTGCGATTGCGTGATCACCTCGAACATCTCAATCGTCTGTGCCAATTGGCCTTCTTCGCTGGGATTTGCTGAGCCAACCATGAGATTGTTTATGTTAGTTCGTGGACAATTTTCCGATTTTTCTGACGCCTAGCCAGCAATCCAAAGGCCAAACCCGGCTCCGGGCAGGCAAATCCGGCCCAAAACCTCGTACGCTTGATAAAATGGGCCGATTTAGGCCGATCTGGCCCAAGAAACCAGTGGCAATCCGTCCTCTCCTGTGTTACCAAGCAGGCAAATTTTGGCAGGGTGGCCGATGTCGGCCGTCGCTGGAAACCAGAGCAGATTAAGAAAATTTTATGTCGCAACATCGCAGCCTCCGGGCCGCCAGCACCACTGGCGCAAAACGCAACGTTCTCAAGCGCTTCGAGCGCGTCGAAATCCTCAAGAAACGCGGCCAATGGAAAGCCGGCGACCGCGTCAGCGGTTTGCGCAAGACCAAAGCCGACGCTTAATCCGCTGCATCTTGGCGGCCTCTGCTCCTCGGGTGCACGCTTGTGTCCCCCGAACGCATAAGGCTTAATGCGCGCCATGGAATTGTTGGCGCAGGTCGCGGGCAGCACGCGACTGATTTGGATTGATTGGCATTTCTGGAAGTTCGTCGGCTGGGCGGGCAACGTCATCTTCTTCTCACGCTTCTTCGTCCAATGGTGGGCCACCGAAAAGCAGAAACAGGTCGTCGTTCCGAATTCGTTTTGGTGGCTCAGCCTTGTCGGTTCGCTTTGCTTGCTGGCGTACGGGTTGTGGCGGCGAGATTCCGTTTTCATCTTTGCGTACGCGTTCACCTGGATTCCGTACATTCGCAATCTTATGATCAGCCGGCGTGTGGCGCGCCAATGTCCGACTTTCGCGAGTTGCGGCACGGATGCGCCGCCGCGCGCGCGCTTTTGCCCGCAATGCGGCCTCAAGTTTGAAGCTCGATGAATCTCCCGAACAAGCTCACCGTCTCCCGTTTTCTGCTGACGATTGCGTTTGTCGCGGCGATCTATTCCACACTTCCCTTTCACGAAACCATGGCCTTGGCGCTTTTCGTCGTCGCGAGTATCACGGATTACTACGACGGAATGATCGCACGACGGGATAAACTCATTACCAATTTCGGCATCCTGATGGATCCGCTTGTCGACAAAATCCTCGTTTGCTCGGCATTCATCGCGTTCGTCGGACGCGGCTGGCTCCCGGCCTGGATGGCGGTGATCATTGTGGCGCGCGAATTGGCGGTCACGGGGATGCGATTGCTTGCCGCGTCCAAGAATGTGGTGCTTTCAGCCGAAGCACTGGGCAAGCACAAGACAACCATGCAAATCATTGCGATTATTTGCACCTTGATCCGCGGCAGCTATATGCAATGGGGCGAAGGAGCCAGCGGGTTTTTTGCATTAAATGTTTTCGGCATGCCCTGGGTTGCTTTGGTCACAGTCGTGGCGCAATGGCTGGCGGTGCTCTTGACCTTGCTTTCGGGCGCTTCATACATGTGGCGCAATCGTCATCTCTACATGCAAGACGTCGGATGAACTCCGTCGTGCTATGGGTGGCACAAGGCTTCGGCGCGGGCCGCATTCCCTTTGCGCCTGGAACTTTTGGCTCGCTCGTAGGCTTGCTCTGGTTTTACTTGCTGCTCCGGACCGGCAATTTCTGGTGTTATCTCGCCGGCACGCTCAGTGGAGTAGCACTGTCGGTATGGCTCTGCGGAAAGGCCGAGCGCATCCTCAACCAAACCGATCCCGGATCAATCGTCCTCGACGAAATCAGCGCGATGCCCCTGTGCTTCATCCTCAGCATCGGTGTTCCCTGGTTCAAGCGCGGTGAATTATCAACTCCGCATTGGGCCTTTGTGCTCATCATCTTTATTCTCTTCAGGATCTTCGATATCGCCAAACCCTGGCCCATCCGCGGCGCCCAAAAGCTGCCCGGTGGCTGGGGCGTTACTGTTGATGATGCCCTGGCAGCCCTGTACGTGGCTCTGCTAAGCCTATTTGCGGCACTGTTCCGGTGATCGCTTTAGAGCAAGGTCTTTGTCATCCGGACGGCGGGCAGGTTCAAACCGCCTTTCAGCGGAATGTCGTAGCGCTCCAGGACCGTGTAACCGAATGACGCGTAGAGCGGTTCCCCGGCAAGCGTCGCCACGATGTCAACGTTGCGAAAACCGGCTGCGATGATGGCGCGCTCACAAGCAACCATGATGCTCCGTCCGATGCCGCGACGTGCCCAGTCAGGATGCACGAAGAAGGCTCGGACCCGCGCGGCGTCATGTTTGGGATCTAACTCCGGGTCGGGTTCGGTCCGGTGGTGGTCGCCGCCGTACAGCGAGCGCCGCTTGCTCCAACCGCCGCAGCCGATGATCTGATGATCATGCTCGACGACAAAGTACGTACCGTCACGAATGAGTTGGCGGTCGACGCCAAATATCGGCCCGAGAGCGGCGTCCATCTGGGCCGTCGAGTAATGCGCCGCTTGCAATGCGCGCACTGAACGGGGAATGAGCGCCTCCAAGGCAGCAATGTCTTCCTCTCGCGCGGGGCGCGGCTGCCAATCGATGGCCGCATTACGGGAGTCGCTCATATCTTCACGCTCTTGGGAGCAGTGAATGTCGCGTCCAGAACATTCCCGGTGTTTCGGGTTTGTGCTGGCTCAAACACGAGCACTTCCGCTTCCACGTCGGCAATAGTCCGATGCTCGACGCCGCGCGGAACAACACAGAATTCGCCGTTGCGCAGGGTAACGGATCGATCGCGGAACTCAATCCGCATCTCACCACGCCAGACCAGGAACAGCTCGTCCTCATGCTCGTGATGATGCCAGGGAAAAACTCCCGCGAATTTCACGAGCTTCATTTCCTGCCCGTTCAACTCCGCGACGACCTTGGGCCGCCAATGTTCGTGGATCAGCGCGAATTTTTCATCCAGAGAAGCTTTGTTCGGCGCGCTCATCTTTGCATTTCATAAGTTCCCGCGCCGCCGGTCGAGCGATAAATGACGTCAACGCTTTGAATCGCCCGGTAGCAGGCGTTGAGGAATGTCCTTGAGCGTCATGCGACCCTGCGAGCGAAGGATGACCCATGCGCGGTCGTATGTGCGGCTCTTCCAATCGCCCGGTTTGGGGTGGACGCCGAGTGCGGCCGCCAGATCGTTGATATAGGAATGGGTCCACACAATCACGACAGTCTTCCCTTTGAAAGCCGAGGTGGTGAGAATCTTTCGTGCGAGGGCGGCGTACTGCTCCTGCGCAAATGGCTGGCGAATCGGCTGACCAAGAGATTCCGACGTCGGAATTAGCGTTTCCACGCTGCGCCTGCTGCCGCCCGCCTTTGGACGCGGCGCAAACAGCGCGACGGGCGGTCCAAATTGCGTCACGACTGTATTCGTTTGGAAAAAGTCTGCCAAAGCCCGGGCGCGCTTCTGCCCTTTGGCGGACAAATGTATGGAATTTCCTGACGGCTCCTCAGCGTGACGGAGGATGACGATCTCCTTTGGCTGCGAGCGCGCGCACAGAGTTCCAGCCACGAAGATAGATAGTAGCCATTTCACGCTGCGCTCATTCACAGTGCGCAAAATTCGCACAGCCGGTCTTAACTACAATGGGGCAAGTTTCTAAGCGCATTCGGCCGCTCTCGGTCTGCGCTTGACCCGCTGCCATGCGTGGCGGAAACTCCGCGAATGTTGACATGGATCGTCAAGCTACCGAGTTTTATCTTACTTCTCTGCGTTGGTGCGATTTTGGCCTCAGGCGCAGATAAACGAACGGCTTCAAACGAGCGGGACCTCGAGCGTGCCCTTGTGAGGATCAGTGAGCGTTGTGGCGGACGCATTGGGGTTGCGGCCGTACACATAGAATCAGAACGCAAAGTAGCCATATCGAGCGACCGGACATTGCCGCTGTATAGCGTCGTCAAGTTGCCCCTCACAGTGATCGTTTTGAAAGAGGTCGAGAGCGGAAATCTCAAGCTGGAACAAAACGTCGTGGTCCGCGCCGAGGACGTTGCACCCGGGACGCCGGATAACACTGAACGTTGGAAGAAGGCGCCCATGAACGTGACTATTCGCGACCTGCTTGAGTTCTCGCTCGTAGATAGCGACAACACTTCGGCTGACAAGCTCTTTGAACTCATTGGCGGGCCGCGCGCGCTTGAACGTCGCATGCAGGCTCTCGGTTTTCGCAGTTTCAAGGTCGAGACGACCATGAAGCAAATGGACGGTCATCGCATTCATCCCAATACCAGCACGGCAGACGGTGTTGTGCAGCTTTTGGTTGCGCTCCACAACGGGACAGTTTTGAAACCGAAGGAGCGCACGGTGCTATTCGATATGATGAGCCGCGCCCAAACCGGCCAGAGACGACTTGTTGCCGGTGTGCCACGTGGAACCGAGGTCCTCCATAAGACCGGCACCGGCAACAACGCCGTCAACGATGTCGGTCTCATCACCCTTCCCGGCAAACAAGGCCACATCGCCATCGCCATCATGATCTCTGATTCCAAACTCCCCACCGCCGACCAGGAACACGCCCTCGCCCAATCCGCAAAAGTCATCTACGAGGCATGGGCGGACGTTCCGAAACACGCCCGCGCCTCGCAATGAATAGCCTCTGCTGTTGTGGAAAATCTATGACCTTTCGCAGGCTTCCGTGACCTACCGTCCGCAGATCTTCTGAGCACCTTCTGAAGCCGGACGGTTGGCTGTGTCGGATTAAGATTAGGATTAAGATCGCGAGGGAGCCTGAGGTAGTGAAAGGTGGCGACAGGAGTGACAGGTACGGGCTTTGGAAGTCACAGGTTTTGGAAATTGAACATCGAATCGGAAGTTCAACACGGAGGACACGAAGATCGCGGACAGGATGAAAGACATATCCGCGAAACATGCGAAAAGACGCGAAAAAGAGTTTGGCTTGTAAAATTGGCGATATTTGTCAGGTCTGGAGCGCCGCAGCACGGACCCCGAACTTGCTCGCTACCTGCAGCACCATCGGCCGAATTGTCCGCCAGCCGCGTATTCAGTGACTCCACCTCGCGCCGCAGCGGCAGGTTCGTGCTCCGGAACTCATCCAGCCGGTTTTTTCAACGGCACCTTCCAAATAAAGACGTTGGTGCTCCTCAGAAGAATTTTCCCAAATCCCCTTGAGGCGTTCATGATCCCTCGGCGAGTCAGCAGTTGTTGCCGTTGACCTCCCACAACAGAGCGCTACTATGTTAAAGATGAATAACAATCACCGGTAGGCACAGCGCGCGCCTGTGATATGAGCAGCACACAGAAAGCACTGACCGGAGGCGCTTGAGCGTCATTTTGACATTTGCTGGTGTGATCTGGTATTTCGTTGTTGAATACGTTCGCGGGAGGGACGGCATTTCGAGGAAAATGCGCAAAATACTTGGATTTGTGGGTATCATCGGTCCACTCGTCCTTGTGATTATTGCTTTAGCAATTTGTCCTTCAAAACACTGAAGCCCCCAAAATGAGAAGTCGATATGCCAACCAACTTTCAGACGAAGAGAGGACCTGTCTGAAGCTCGTGTCTCAAGGCTTGCAGGCGCGCGACGACGACAATGCGATCATCGCGCGACTCTTGAAAGCAGGCATCTCTCAGAGCGAGGCTTTAAGAAAACTCGACTTGATCCGCCATGCCATCAGGAATGGAGTGAATGCGGCATTCACAAAGGGACTCTCCTCCCACGCTCATGAGATCAGCGGATCTCTTATAGGCAAGGCGGCTTTCGAGGAAGGATATCGAACGTTTAGGCGCAAAATGCGATGGATATTTATCAGACGGTTTATTGTCATATTGGGATTGGCCCTTAGCATCGTCATCATTATTCTTTTATTAACGCGCTAACCTCTCAACAGCGATGTTTATGCTTGCCGACCGATTCACGCTTCGACAAAAAGCTAAAGGAAGTTACCGGTCAGTTCAGCATCGACGACACAAACGAAGGGCGTGCGGCTGCCGTCCGCGCAGTGCTTTCGGCCTGTGAGCGTGCGACTCAGATCCTCGTTGTCGTCGAAGGTCACGCGCTGCTGACCGTCACGAGTCGGATGCTATTCGGACTTCGCTCGGTGAGAGCCGTAGCGTTCATGACGCGCCAGGCCTCCTACTCCGCCGTGAGGATGCGAGCACACTGGCTGCACTGGTGCAGCTGTGCATCGGCAAAGGATGCTGGTGGAGTGCTTATCTTTACCTCGCACCGATCAGTATCGCCTTGTTACTCTGGGAGAGTGAAATCGTCGATCTATGGAGCGAGCGCAGTTCCGATTACACATTGCTTGAGCACGAGTTGCGACCAACGAAAACGGCTTAACCATGCGCGCAGCGCTGTAACCCACACGCTTGTGTGTCTTCACGATCTCTGCGACCTTCTGTAAAAGCGTCCAATCCGCTGGTGGTTCAGCGGGGACGGACTGTGGCATGGCTACGACGGAGTGACTTTCAAGGTACGAACGGTGCGCTGCGCCGTCCTTGGGCATCGCAGCGCGATGCCCCTACCAGTATCTTCCGCGCCAAAGCGTCGAGCCACGGCAGAGTTGATTTGGACGTTGAGCGTTGGTTGCGATGTTGGA
>DATENK010000569.1:0-7312 GCA_035275085.1 Verrucomicrobiia bacterium
AGGCCGGCATTCGCAGCGGACTGAAGCGATGTGGCCGCACCAGCGACGGCCGCAGCAATGGCGAGGAGCAAGTTCATTAAGTTCATTTGTTTTCGGGGTTATTGCTGAGATGAGCCAACGCTCGCGGCTATGCTTGCGTCTCAGGAGGCAAAAATCTTGTCCATCCGCTGCGCGAGGTCGCGCGCGGTTTCGACGTCCGCCGCCTGGTTGCCGGGTTGCTCGGAGATGCCCCAGCCCTGGTAGCCTGCAGCGTCCAATGCTTTCATCACCGCCGGCCAGTTGGTGCCGCCGTCGAGCAATTTCGGGCGCTCGGCCCTGGCGCCCGCTTCCGCGGGTTTGGCGCTGAAATCCTTGACGTGGATTCTCACAATTCGTTTCCCGAGCACCTGAATCCATCGTTCGGCCGGACCTAATTTGGCGCCTACGTTGCCGATATCGAAATGCCAGCCCACCCATTCGCTGTTGATGGCGTCCAAGTACGCCGTTGCCTGTTCCGGGGTTGTGATGAAATTGTTGCCCACATTTTCGATGGAGATTTTCACACCGAGTTCTTTGGCAACAGGAATCGCCTTTTTGATTTCGACGATGGAGCGTTCCCAACATTGCTCGTAACTGACGCCATCGCGCGCGACCCCTGGCACCAGCAGCACGCTGCCTGCGCCATAAGCGTGGGCGTCGTGCAAGCTGTGCAGAAGTCCGTCGAGGCCGAGCTTGCGTGTACCCTCGTCCGGAGCGGACAACGTTTTCACCCAATGGATATGGTCGCAAACACTGGCGGCTTTCAGGCCGGTCTCCCTGAACGCCGCGAGCACTTCGTCACGGTCCATCGCGCCCATCGGTTCCACACCTTCGAACCCCGCTTCTTTCATGGCGCGGAACTTTGCGAGCACCGAGCCCTTCACGCCGATTGTGGAATACATGATGGCCTTGCGCAGATTGCGTTTCGGCACGGCTGCGGCAGAGGCGGTGGGAGCAAAGGTCGCTGCCGCCGCACCACCCATCGTCATCTTCAGGAAGTATCGCCGATTCATAGATACGACTTTTTTGCCTATGCTTTCAGGATGTCATCCCAACCTTTGCGGTAGGCGGGACGCTTGATGAAGGGTGCGGATTCCGGAGCGTTGGTGGCGCGCAGGTTTTTGTAATCCCATTCGATTTTCTTGCCGGTTCGGTAAGCGACGTTACCGAGATGGTTGGTTTCCGTTGTCCAACCCGAGTATTGGAAGTTCGAGCCGGGCACGGGGCCGTTACCCTTCGCGTAATTGACCCACTCGACCCAATGTCCGGGCGAGCGCGGGAGCGTCTCCGGCGGTTTTACGAAGTCCTTGAATTTTTCCTCTGGCAGCAGCTTGCCATTGCCGAGCAACATTCCTTTTTCGCCCATGAACAGGCATGAGCGCCCGCCCCACGCGGGTACCCAGCCCGGAGGCTTGCTGTCGCCTTGATGCCACACGAGCTTGAGGGCCGGCTGTGAACCGACCGCCGCAAACTGAAACGTCGCCATCAACGTCGCTGGCGCGAGTTCCTTGTGCGGCACCCGAACGTTTGGTGAAACGGATTCAATCGAAATCGGCGCCAATACTTTCCCGCCTTTTCCATCCGGCCGCCAAATATTCAGCACCGTGAAAGGCACGTCGTTGTCGTGGCTGCCGAGATCGCTCATGGTGCCGTTGCCGAAATCCCACCAGCGATACCAGCGCGGGCCGGGAAAATATGTGGCATGGAATGGGCGCTCGGGCGCAGGACCGAGCCACAGGTCCCAATGCATGTTCTCCGGGATTGGCATCTCCTCCTTGAATCGCTCCACGATTTGAATGCCATTGTAAAAACCATGCGGTTTATCGAACTTCTCGGCGGAGGCGGAGTCTTGCAAACCCCAGGCGCGGTCTGCCCAGACGTGGACTTCGTGCACGGGGCCGATGACGCCCGTATCGAGAATTTCTCTGATCGTTCGCCGCTCGGGCGAAGCGTGTCCCTGGTTGCCCATCTGCGTGGAGAGCTTCGGAAACTTTGCTGCGGTCTCGCGGATGAGCCGCGTTTCCCAGATGTTATAGGCGAGCGGCTTCTCACAATAGACGTGCTTGCCATGCATCAGCGCCAGGTAAGTAGCAAACGCATGGGTGTGCTCAGCGGTGGAAACTACGACGGCATCGAAATCGGTCGGCCGATCAAAGACGCGTCGAAGGTCGTTGAATTTCTTCGCTTTGGGATAACGTTGCGAAGCGGAATCCACCGCCGCCTGGTTCACATCGCAAAGTACACTGACATTTTCGTCCGGGTGCGGGCCGTCGGAGGCGGACGGCGGCCTCCTGTTACTTGTACTGCGGCCCGGCACAATCGTGAGTTCGCCCAGGCTCGCGTTGGCGCGACCGCCGCAGGCAATGAATGCAATGTCCAATTTGCTGTTGAGATTTTGCCCGCGCAGAAACGCCGGGGCTGCGCTAATGATTCCGGCGGCCAGCGTCCGGCCTACAAACGCGCGGCGGGTTATCGAGCGCGAGAGGATTTGCTTCTTTTTCATATATCTCCGCTATACAGAACAAACATGAATCTTTTAAAGGCCAAACACTATCAAACTGCAACAAAAAGACCAAGCAACACGAAAGGCCAACCACGGATGGACACGAATAAACACGGATTCCAAGCCAGGGCGAGTGGACAAGTTGGGGGAAGGGCCGATGAATTACAATTGCATTGCATTGGCCGTTGAGAGGCATAAAACGTAAAGAGTGATTACGCGATTTTTTCTTTTGATTTGCACGGCATTCTGGCTACTCCCGGGAGGAAAAGCCGAGGCGGAGCAATTCGTCCTCTTCGATGTAACATTCACCTATACCAAAGATGACGCGGACAATTCGAAGCCAAGCAAGTCACATTTTTACGTAAAAGGCGATATGCTCAATGCCAAGCGGCCCAAAGATTGGACGGCACCTGTGGACTATCGCAATGGGACAGTGCACATCCGCGCCGAGGTCATCGAGAAACCGCCGGGGGGAGAGCGGACGACCTGGACGATCTGTTACATCCCGAACCGCGGCCAAGGGAATGGTTACGGTTGCACGGGGACTGACTTATACAGCGAGAAGGGGATTTATGAGAAGGACGTCTCGATGAAATCGTTTTGGGAAAATGAGGCGATTGTCTGGTCCGAAGGCATCAAGCGGATGGACCTGGTGATTAAAGACAGCAGTGGCGGCAGCGGCCACGCGCACAAACGCGCGGACCACGAGAAGTTCTTCCCTACGCGGATGCGGATTACCGTGGTGCAGGTTTCTGCGGGATCAAAATATGATCCAACGCTTGTTCCAAATTTGCCGAAAGCTCAGAAAGCTCATTAAGCACGCGCCGAAGGGATTCACCACGGAGACACGGAGGGTACGGAGAAGAACGGGAGCGGGCATACCTTCCGGAACAAAGTTAACAAGTTAACATTTGCGGTTTTTCGAGCAAATCCGCAGAAATAAAGTTAACACGAAAGTTAACTGTTAACTTTGGAAAGTTAACATGCCGCGTCTAAACGGTTTCCGGCGTTGGGTGCGTCCACGGTGAGCGATAGCCGCGGGTGAGGCGGCGGTTGGCTTCCTCGTCGCCGATGACTTTGCCGGCCTCAGCGTTCCAACGCAGGCCGCGGCCCAGCTCCATGGACAGGTTTGCCATGATGCAACAGGCGGTAGAGATATGGCCTTCCTCGATATCGGCGACGGGTCGTTGACCGTTTTTGCGGCATTGGACAAAGTTCAGGAGGTTGGCGCGGTTGCCGGGCGCGGCAAATAGCTCCGTCTCCTTGTGCTGGACGTCCTCGGGATATTTTTCGCGCTCCTCAACGGCCTTCACCTTCACCGGCGATCCGCCTTCTTTGCCTTTCGGAATGTAATCGTAGGACCAAACGCTGAGCTTCAACGTGCCTTTGTCACCGTAATAGGTGACGCCCCACGGATAATCCGGCTCAGGGTTTTGCCCCCAATTGCGCTGGGTCCAGACGAGCTGGACATCGCCATAGTCAAACAGAGCCGTCTGGGTGTCGTGAACGTTTACGTTCGAATTGCGATCGCGCATCAAAATGCCGCCCGTCGCCGAAATGCTCTTCGGCCAGCGCAGATCAAGGAACATGCGGGTGACGTCGAAGAGGTGCACGCAGAGGTCGCCCGTTTGCCCATTGCTGAACTCGCGCGCATCACGCCAGCGCCGTGGGTGGATGCCGGGATTGAAGTCGCGCCAGGCCGCTGGGCCGACATACATGTCCCAGTCCAACGTGGAGGGCGGCTGAGTCGTCGCGGGAAAGCTCTTGCCGCTGCCGTAGTAGCTGTGGATGTCCACGTAAGCGATTTTGCCAAGCACGCCGCTCTTGATGTAGCGATCGCGCGCTTCGAGAATGTGCGGGGTGCTGCGGCGTTCCAGACCGACCTGGACGGTGCGCTTGTATTTGCGCGCCGCGGCGACCATCGCCTGGCCTTCGACGACGTCGTAGCTGATCGGCTTTTGCACGTAAACATCAGCGCCGGCTTTGACCGCTTCAATCATTGGCAGGCAATGCCAATGATCAGGCGTGCCGATGAGAACAATTTCCGGCCGCGCTTCGGCGAGCAATTTGCGGTAATCGCCAAACACCGGCGGTTTCTTTTTGGACGGCTGGCGAGCGGCCACAAGTTCACTCGCGGTGGTCGCGGCTTGCTTGTCCACGTCGCACAGGCCGACGACTTCCACCGGCGCAACCTGGATCAAGTGAAACAGGTCTGTTTTTCCGTACCAACCGCAGCCGATGAGCGCAACGCGCAAAGGCTTATCTTCATCGGCGGCAAAGAGGACGGGTTTCGCGGCCGCCAAAGCAACGGTTCCGACACCAGTAGTTTTCAAGAAATTGCGGCGAGTCATATGCGACGCAATACCACGTTCCAACGGTGCCGTCAATTGCGCCGCTGTTATGGAATCATTTCAGTTTGAATTACTTTGAAACACTTGGAAACGACGTTTGGGAAGCAGCCGGCGTCAAGGTTCGGCGATAACAACTTTCGCTGTTTACGGATCGCGTAATCGGTAGAAACGCTTCTGTGGACTCTGGACGGGGGCGTCTTCGAATTGAGCGAAACCCGTGGTGTTGGCTGTCACGGGAAACGAGTTGGACCATGAGGTAAGATCCGCCGAGTACTGGACGGTGTATGTACGATTTGGGACGCCGAGGAACTCGACGCGAAAGCCACCTTCAGGTCGGCGCACAATCGTAGATATGAGGGCGGGAACGACGAAACTCGATTCCGGTGCAAACACGGAGCCTGCATAGGCGCCGTCGATTGCTTGCACGCTCCAATAATAGGTTCCAGGGAGCAGACGCTCGAGGTGCGCGTTCAGGCGATTTTGCGTGTTGCCGATTTTCGCCAGACGCCGCGCACCGGTGACTGGATGCGCGTTTGGCGAGACGACGTCGTAACCGCCTGGCGCCCTGCCCACGCGGACGTTGTAGGTTAAGCCCGCCGCCGGTGTCTGCAGATCGGATGCCGCATCCCAGAGCAAGGTAACATTTCGACCGTTACGCAGACTCCTGAGATTCGGAGGCACACCGGGTGGTTGGTTGTAAACCGCTTGGATGTTTCTTCGGAGTTGGGAAATGCGTGTTTGGGTAGCATCCCTCCCGCACAGGAAGAGGTCCAGGCGACGATCGTTATCCGCGTCAACCATGGCGGCCGAACCGCCGCTTAGCGCTGGCAGTCCGATGTCGAGCGGGGAATAAGTCCCCGCAGTGTCCCTGAAGAGCAAGTCCGAAACATTCGCAAACGTCTCGCGTTCAAAACCAGTCAACAGCAGGTCCAATGTCCCGTTGCCATTCACGTCGCCCAAGGCGACGGACCCGTTGATGTTTCGGAGACCGGCGAGGGCATTGGTGAAGGTCCAGTTCCCTGCGTTCAGCCAGACTTCTGTGCGGCCTCGTGACGGAAATTCGAAGAAAAGGCCTGTCAGGACCAAATCGAGTTCGCCATCACGGTTCAAATCTCCGAGGGCGACCGTCCCGGAGCGCATGGGCGGAAGTTCGACGTTCATGTTCGTGAATTGCCAATCACCGAGATTGCGCCAGAGTTCCGATCTTCGTTCGGCAAATCCGTCCGTCAGTCCGGTAAGGACGATATCGAGACGGCCGTCGCGGTCGAAATCGGCGACGGCCACAGAGCCGTATCCGATGCCGGTAAGCGCAACCGGCATTTTCGTGAATGTGCCGTTGCCTTCGTTGCGCCAAAGATCGGTCAAGCGCGCCGAATGATCGTCGATGAAACTGTCGCCGGTCAGCAGGATGTCCAGGCGGCCGTCGTTATCAAAATCACCCCACGCAACGGCGCTGTTGTTGACGGGGCGCAACGGGGCATTGACGTCGGCAAACGTGCCATTGCCGAGATTGCGCCATACCTGCGCGACGTTCCCTGTTGAGCCCTGGCCGGTCAGCAGGATATCGAGAAACCCGTCATTGTCATAATCGCCCCAGGCCACGGCTCCGAAGCGTACTCCAGGCAGCCCAACGCCGATATTAGTAAGCACGTCGTTGCCACGATTGCGCCAGACCTGTGCCACGTCGCCGCTGGCGGTATCGCCTGTCAGCAAAAGATCGAGCAAGCCATCATTGTTGTAGTCGCCCCAATCCACAGCACTCGAAGACAAGCCCGGAAGTGCGGCGCCTGCGTCCGGAAATTCGCCGGTGTTGAATGTCAGGTCGCCGCTTGTGACTTCGCCCGCTGAATTGCGGACGACAAATTCGTAGTGATAAGTCCGGTTAGGCAAGAGGGTGCTCACGAGGGGAGCGACTGTGACGTCAGTCCAATTGTTCAAATACAGGATGTGCGCGGTTTCCCTAAAATAATCTCCTGCGCTGAGACCGATGCGGAAAAAGGCTTCACCGTTCTGGCCGCGGGCATTCATGATACCGTTCAGCCGCACGCTGGTGGTAGTCAAATCGGTGGGTGGCAATGCGATCATCTTCGGCATACCGACGGGGGCTCCCGGCGCCGCCCAGTTCCAGCCAAAGCCGAAGATGGAGGCGCCATCCAATCCACGGCCGGTCATCCACGCGGTGACGCTGTTTCCTTCATTGAATTGGAAGTACGCGACCGATCCCGATTCGCGGCCGGTGAGCTCTCGATGCATATCGCGCTGAATCTCAGCCCCGGGGCGGGCAATGTTCCACACCCGCAATTCATCGATCTGCCCTCTAAAATAGTTGCAATTGCAAGTCCTTCCCTGCCGCCCGATAAAGACGTTGTCCGCCGTTTGGCGTAGCGGTCGCCGCGGGTTGCGACCGATGGTGTTGTCGAGGACGCCATTGATGTAAAAT
>DATENK010000570.1:0-6829 GCA_035275085.1 Verrucomicrobiia bacterium
CACGTTCCCCAAGTCTCAAGTTCGACGCGGATTGGAGGCAGTAATGGCAACATGCCGACGTATTCTCCGCACACAGGACAGCGTGGCGCTTCACCCATGGGTGAGTTGTCAGCGTACAAGAAGTCAGTGACTGCGGGCACCTCGCCCACCTCAGGACGCTCTTCAAGAACGAAAAACCTCATAGGCCGTTAGGAAAACGATCTTTCAAGTCTGGTTGATTGTACCGCCAGCGGAGGTAATTCTCAATGCAGGGGATGTAAGCAATCGATTTCGATCCCTGCTTTCGTACCGTCCGAACGCAGCAATTGGTAAACGGGATAACTGCCATCCCCGAAGCCAGGACGTATGACAAGCATTTTCACTGATCCAGGCAATTGCACCCATTCGACCGAGCCGACCGTATCAAGTTGCTTGTAATAGTAGGGCATGCCACCATCGCCTAGCAGATTGAAGGCGAATTCGGCCGCATCGCGATCGCAAATACCGATTTGCGCAAAGTCCACCGTCACGTTTCCCATCCACGTCGCGCGAGCAAGACTGCCATGGTGGGCTACTCTCACTCCTGCAATATAGTTGTGTCCTTCAGAGGACACGTAACGCACGCGTACCGAGTAGTGCTCCGGAATCACTTCAACGATGATCGGGTGGTCGTAAAAGTAGCTTGTATCGGAAATTGAAAGTCGGCCCCGCACGGCAATGTCACCGACCAGTTCCCAATGCTCTCCTGGATGAAATTTCTGATCAGTGTCCATAGATGTTGCTGTGAAAGGCTCGAAAATAAGCACCGACGGCCTCTTCTGGGACGCCGGAATTCTCAAAGTCCTCAAGCCGTGCGTTGCCACCGATCAGCCTAGCCTACGAAAGCAACGCTTTAAAGATATTTGAAAGGGGGTTTTCAGAGCGAGGATTGAGTATTGCAGAAATGCCATCTTTGGTATAAAACAACTGAAACTCACCCTTCTCTCCGCGCGCTTCAGCGGCTAACAGTCCATCCAGCAGCAATAAAAAGTTGTAAGTAGCCTGTTTAGCGGCAGCCTTTGTAAGTTCGCTTGCCATAGCTTGAGCGTCAGGAGTCAGGCTGTGGTACCAGTCGCTTAGCTTCAAAAGCCGAGGATCAGGGCGTCTCCCTGGAGGACTTTTCAAAGCTTCGATCAAGCCCAGAAACGCCTGCTCATATACGGCCTCCTTGATAGCGCCGATGAACTGTTGTGTATTCATTTCTTAAACTCGTTTGGATACTTTTTCTTATTCAGATCAATCAGCAACTGCAAGCTTCGATTCGGCGCATCGGTGAATTTCGCAGATTGCGTATGTCTCGAGCTAGACTATCAGGAAAACGATCCTTTAAGTCGGGTTGTACACGGTTCGGTCTTACGTCAGACGAAAGTGACTTAGAGCCGGCGGATGAAGAATGACGAACTCTTCATTACCAATTTCCCGGTAGGCTACTTTTAAATCGGGCATGAAGTCCTTGGTGCCTACGAGCTGCCTTAGGTGGTCGAAAGCGAGCTTCGGGTGGTCAGTATGTATAAAGATATTCATTTCACCCGAACCGGCGTCGTGTCCATCGACGACGCCGATATTGCCCAGCGTGCGAATAATTACCTCTTCCAGTTCCACTAAGGGATCGTAGTCTTTGATCGATCAGGCAGGTAGTTGTAGCACGAGCTGGTATTTCATGCTGGATTCTAGTTCATCGGAACGCCGTGAAGTTGGCGCGAACGAAACTGTTAAAACAGTTTCGGCGTGTTGGTTTCGGCAAACACCTCGATGAATCGAGGTGTTAATGAGATAGGGCATAATGCCCCGGCCCGGGGAGGCGCGGGCGCGGCCCCATACAAAGCGATCGTTCCCGCATAACGTCCAGAGGACGGTGCGATGCTGATATTGAGGTGTTTCACAGCGTGGCCGAAGGTCGCTTTCATCTATCTTCACGGTCCGCGGGCGCGGTAGAAGCGGCGGGATGGGGTGGCGGCGGGATCGGTGACGGTGGTGGTGGAGGCGCCGCTGACATTGGTGAAGGTGGTCCAGTTGGTGAGGTCGGGAGAGAACTGGATGGCGTAGGTGGCGTTGGAGTCACCGGTGAGGAGGAACTGGAATTGGGTGGCGGAAAGCAGGCGCGGTTCGGAGAGGGTGGGCGGGCCGCCCTGGATCGCGAGCGTGGCGGAGAAGGTAGCGGGAGGTATGAAAGTATTTGTGATGGAGTTGACCACCACCGAATAGGCGCCGGCGTGGCTGGATTGCACATTGCTGATGATGAGAGTGGTATTTGTCGCGCCGAGAATATCGGTGTTACCTGATTTCCATTGGTAAAGGATGCGGGTAAGGCCGAAGGCTTGCACGGTGAAGCGCGCATCGGCGCCGGACGCGACGGTAGTATTGGTGGGGGGGAGTACGACGGTAATAAAGGCGTTGCTGCTGAGCAGCGAGCTACCGGAACCGTTGACGACACCGAGAGCGTAACCTGCGGCCTGGTTGGTCTGAATGTTCGGGAAAAGGAGGGTGGCATTGGTCTGTTTGGCGACGAGAACGTTGGTAAAGATGTTAGCCGACCCACGGCGCCAACGGTTAGTGACAGGCCAGCCGCCGTAAACGCCGGCCGAAACGGTGACGTTGCTGCCAACCGCGACGATCATTCCTTGAGGGTGGCGTACCACACTGGGCCGAACCAAAACTGTGAGTGTCGCCGGCAAGCTTTCGGCGGAACTGCGGTTGTCGTAGACCAAGACGGTGTAGTCGCCGCTGTCCTCCAATTGCACGCTGAGAATGTCGAGGGTGGCATTAGTTTGGCCCTGGAGATCCTGGCCCATGAGGCGCCATTGATAACGCAAAGTTCCCGTGCCGGTGGCAGTGACGCTAAAGCTCACGGCGGTATTTGTATTTGCCGTGCGCGAAACCGGATGCGTGAGAATGCGCACGCGTTGATAAACTTCGAGATTGGCAGCTGCGCTTGCGACAAAACCGGCGGCGTTGCCAACCAAAGCACTGTAATCGCCACTGTCGGGGACCTGAACGTCGAAGAGATCCAACGTCGCGTTGGTTTTGCCGGAAAGCGCAATGCCATTCTTGCGCCACTGGTAAGTGAACGGTCCGGTGCCGGAGGCAGCCACGGTGAAGGAAACATTTGTGCCCGATGCGGTGAGCATTGACTCTGGCTGTTGCGAAATGACGGGCGGCGACTGAATCGTCAATGTGGCCCACTCGCTATACACCGTGGGGCCGAAAGCATTGCTGACGGCGACGCGGTACATCCCGGAATTGGCCGAGCTCACGTTCGCGATCACGTAGGAGGGATTGGACGGATTGGGCAGGGCGCCGCCAGTCCACTCCCAGAAATAGCCGAGGGGCGACGTGCCGCAAACATCCACACTGAACACGACGCGGGTGCCGGCGGGAACCGCGCGACTGACCGGCTGCGCGACAATGGCGGCCGGCATGGCCGGAACAGAGGTATTCGCGGAACCGGCCGTCGGCGCGTCCGCGTGCCAGTGGATTGGATCATTGCCGAATTCATTGGCGGTGCGCTGCAGCGAATTGCCGTCGCCGTTTCCGCTGGCGGGCCATGGAGCAACGTCATCATAAACGACACGTTCGACGAGAATGTTGCCGGGGCGATAGAGTTCAATGGGTTCACCCGTGTTGCTGAGGTTGCCTCGCCATGGGCCAACGACCGGGGCTTCTTCTGGGACCGCAAATTTGCTGCGGAATTGGATGAGTTGCGCAAGGTCGGCGACGGGATCAAAGCCAACGACGACGAGGAAGCCGGAGGCCGGGATCGAAGTGTTGGTTGGAAATGTGAAATTCACCGCGTTGCGCAATTGCCAGTCATCAAGCGCGAGGTCCTGAGCGGTCTGGTTTTGCAATTCGAGATATTCATCAAGGTTGTTCTCATTGCCGTTCAACGTCGGCGGGCGGTACATGATTTCGCTGATCACGACGGGGCCGATGCGCGGCTGGGCATTGTGGCCGCCAAGACTGATGCTGGTTAGTTCCGCGAAATCGGTTCCGGCGCACATTTGGACAACGCCGAAGGATTTATTTACCGCCGGCTCATCAAACGTGACGACCGAGCGTCGGCCGGAAAGATTGCCGGCGCTGTCTGCTTCGGAAAGCGAAAGATAGCCCACCAGCGGGAAGTTGAATTCTGTGGCCTGAAAAACCAGATAACCACCGGCAGACAGAAAAGTTCCGTTCGGTATGCGGTAGCCCTTTGGATTGCGGGGGTCATTGCTCAAATACCAGCCACCAAGGTCAACGCCGAGGGAGGAAGGATTGTAAATCTCAATTGCTGATTGGGCGGGAGCCAGCCGGTTAGGGAGCACTTCGTTGATGCGGGCGTTGTCGAGCGGGAGGTAATTGCTCGCCCGCGGCGTAGGCGTTTGCGGGAAGGTAACGATGTCGGCGGCGCCATCGGGAATGCGTCCCTGTGAAACGCCTCGGGACTGTCCGCCGAAGGCAACGGTGTCAATGATCTGCAATGCGGGGTCGGAAAGACGGAGCGCCTCGCCGCCGGCAGCCAGAGCAAAGTTGACGTGATTGCGGCCGAGGCCGGGATCCCCCGAGGCCTCAAAGCGGACGAAGCTGCCACCACCGATAAAACTAAGCGGGCCAATCTGCCAATTGGTTTGACCGTTGATGGACAGATTGTCGGTGATGTAGAGGCCGGTGAGGCGCACAGGGACGGAGTTGGGATTGTATAGTTCGAACCAGTCCGCTTCGCTGCTGTCGGCGGGATTGGCCATCCACTCATTGATCTTGAGGTTGGCGGCAGTTCCCAAGGCTGCGGCGGACGCGTTAACGGCGGCCGGTGTAGGCGACGACAACAAGGTCCATTGTCCGGCCGCGCGACCGATCGACATACCGGTCACTTGAAAACCATAGTCCAGCGAGTCCAGAACCTGGCCCGAACCGCTGAGGATATAAAGCGCGCCGCCGTTGGCGCTGAGCGATTGGCCAGTGTCCACGGTTATGAATGCGTTGGGCGCCAAACTGGTGCCCGGCGCAAAAGTCCATCCGCCTTCCGTGGAGCGGACCGTGTTCACGGTTAGACCCGAAAGATCGACGGACGCCTGATTGGTGTTCAGCAATTCGACCCAGCCGTTTTGCGCGCCATCAGCGACGAAGACTTCGTTGAAGATCGGTCCAGCCTGAGTATTGATGTAGTTCGGCGCACCGGGGCTGCTGCTGCCGGGAAAGCTCCTGATGGTTGCATTGCCGTCGGGCAACCGTCCCTGGCTCACGCCTTCGAGTTGTGAGCCATAGTTGATGCGATCGATTTGGAAACCGTCAGAGTCGTAAAGGATGATTGAACCGCCACCGGCGGCCAGGCGGACGTCGAGGTGGTCGGCGCCTGGATTTTCATCGGCGAGGAATTGGACGTGGCCGTGCGCGGGAATAAAGCCAAGTGTCCGGAGCTGGAACAAGGCGTCGGCGTTGCCGATGTGAATGCCTTTCAATGAAATTGGTTGAGACGAGGTGTTGTACAACTCGACCCAATCATCCTGTCCCGACCCTGGCGGCGGATTCGCGAGCCATTCATTGATGACCAATGCGTTTTGGGGGGCAGTGGCGAGGGGGGCGTTTGCCGCGCCCGGCGTGGGCTGCGTCAACTGCCATGCGTCATTAACCCGACCGATGGAGATGTCGGTGATTTGCGGACCAAATGAAATCGCATCGACTAAATTGGTGTTGTTGTCGTAAAGAAACAGGCTTTCATCCTTTCGGCCGAGGGCGAATCCGGTGTGGAGGCCCGGGGCGGCACTTGGAAGGTCGCACCACACCACCAGGTAACCGTTCACGGGAATGGTTGTGCCATTCGGGAACACGAACTTCCTTGCGTTGCCATCATCGCTCAAACTCCAGCCGGTGAGAGTTGCGGGACTGCTGCCGGTGTTATGCAACTCGACCCAATCAGGATGTGTGGCGGCGTTACTGACGGCAGTGAGGTTGTCGGCCATCAACTCGTTGAGGACGACGGAAGGAGCCGGCGGGGTTGAAGCGGGCACGCCGGGTGTGCCGTTCACGCTCGTGCTGGCGCGCCAATTGGCCGGGTCATCAGGGTCGCCATTCGGGTCGACTATTTCGAGCGAGTAGCCGCGGCCGTCGGCGGCGGTCGGCCAGCCATTGGCGTCATTGTAATCGAGGGACAACACGGTATGGCCGCGCGGGTCGAGGATGGTCAAGCGTTCGCCGCCATTGTCGAGGCGGCCGCTGAAATAGCCGGCAACGCTCACGCCCGGATAACGCGCGGCAAATCCGGCGGGATTACTGTCGCTGGCCAGGACGATAGTGGCGCCGCCGCCATAAACGCTGCCGGGGGGGAAAGTGAATCCAAGTCCCTGGATTGTGTACCCACTCAGGTTGATCGGCAGCCCGCCAACGTTGCGCAACTCGATGTACTCGTAAGCGTCGCCGCCGATTGGATTGTACATGATCTCCGTGACGCGCAAGGGCGGAATCAGTTCGCCCACCTTGAAAGTGGCTTCGGTCAAAGCGCTCCAGGAGTTGCCCACCAACGTGCGTGACTTCACCACCATCGAATTGTTCACGACCACTGGGCCGCTGTAAGCGGCGGCTTGCGGCGATATGGCGCCCGAACCATAAACGCGAGGATCGAGGCCATTGGTGGTGTAGTAGATCGTGCCATTGGTTGCGGTGATCGTGAGATTAAAACCGCTGGCGACGAGTCCGCCGTGTTGATTGAAGGATGGCGCGCCAACGGTCGGATATAGTCCCAACGCACGCCATTGAGTGAGAGAGAAATCCGAGCGTTCGACAAAGTAACGGTACACCGCGGCGTGGGGAGCGGCCGTTACGTTTCGGAGTCCAA